>CAVGKI010000001.1:0-61166 GCA_963629655.1 Butyricicoccaceae bacterium
GTGTTACATTCGGTGGCCGGTCTGACCACTGCGTGTTTTACGCTGTTATTATAATACTATTCATATATGTTAAGATTCTATTCTCATAAACGTCCACAGCTTAAAGAAACGGTAAAGAAAGTAACCCGGCTTATAAATAACTTAGCACGCGTGTCTGCGCGGCGCGGTGGGCAGAGGAGCTGCGGCTGCCGCTCATAACGGAAGCCGCAACAAAAGACACCCTGGGTTGGCAGGGTGTCTTTCGTTTTATATTAGGGGGATAAGAGATTAGCGGGTTAGGTGAACATTAGGAGATTTTTGTAAGTTCAACATGAATTTTTATGCTTTCTCCCTCTGCTATAGGCTTGTCAATCGTAAAGGAAACGGGGTCAGTGTCAGCGCCGTTAACATATTTATGAGTGGCTGTTCTGTAATCTTTGGTCGTTGTCTTGCCGTTGTCCTCGGTGCATGTATACGTGCCCTCCATCTTGGAGAATTTGAAGCCTTCCGGAGGGGCAACTGTAATTACATCGCCAGTTTTGACGTACAATCCAACATCGTCAGCTTGAACCTCTTTGCCTTCACCGCCGTTGACGCTGATCGTGACTTTTTCCCAGTAATTCACATCGTCTGTTCTGTTGACTGACATACTGTGCTTGTTCTCTGCGAAGGTCACAGCAACCTCTATGCTCTTAGCACCTGTCGGTACACCAAACTGATATGTGCCGTTCTGGTAATCTGTAATCGCTGTAATCTTCTTGCCATCGACTGCGACACTGAGACTTGCACCGACATCATAGGTGTCCTCATCGGCTTTCGCGGTGACAGTGACGCAAGAGCCTATATCAACACTGCCGCCTTCGTTCGCGATAACTGTATCGCCGACCTGCATCGTTGCCGTGCCGTCACCGCTGGTCGTGAGCTTGATGGTCGCGGGCGTGTCCTTGAGTGTCAGTACAACGTAAACACAGCCGTTTGCTTTTGAGCTTTCAGGAACAACAAACTTTACGGAAGTCTCTGTAATTTCGGCGTTAAGATCGTTAGTTATATCCGCACCGCCTTCAGCATACAGCGTCACACCGGTAATTACTTTACCCTTTTCTTTGGGAGTTACCGTTACCGTATCACCTACGCGAGGAGTTTCCACATCCACGTTAATTTCCGGTGCCATGCTGAGCGCCTTCACAGGAACTTCTTCAGCCGGTGTCTTGTCCAGTACGAACTTGAACTTCACATCAGACTGCGGCTTGCCTGTGATGGGAATGGTGAACGTAAATGTGTTAGTTGCGCTGTCATATGCCGCTTCTTTAGTAGCCTCGTTGTCGTGCGTCTTACCATCGAAGTCTTTGTAAGAAATATATGCCGTCTTGTTGGTCTCATCATAGCCCGTACCGAGTTCGACCTTGACTGTTATATCTTTGCCGACAGCTATTGCTGTTGTCGCGCTGGAGACTTCTTTAGTAAACGTTGTATCGTTGATACTGGTTATCGTGCCGCCGGTCACGTCGGCAACGAAGTCATACTTGTTGCTGTCCTTGAGCGCGTAGCGGACATGAACCTCGCAGGAGCCGACCTCAACGTTAGGCATGGTGAAGTAGTAATCACCGTTGGTGTACTTCTGCGCCGCATTGCTGTTGCCATTGTAGAGCACCCAGATGTCCGTTATCTCGAAACGCTCATCCTTGCCGTTGGTGTTCTCGCTGATAACAACGGTCTTTCCGGTATCAACGCCCTTCGAGACAGTGTCTGCATTAGTTCCAGCGCCTCTCTCGATATCCTGCTTCACGCCATCGACAAGAACATCCACCTTATAGGTGTTCGAGCTGCTGACGCTGTCCTTATCCGTGCCGAACTCATAGACTATCGTGAGAGCCTGAGACACGGGTGCAAACTCGACCTCGACGGTGACTGCGCCGTTCGGAAGCGTGGTGGGCTTGACAATGTACTTGCCGTCGTCGGACTTTGCGACCTCTTTCTTATCAAAGACCTGACCGTTTATATCGGTGTAGCTCATGTAGACATGGTCGATCTTATAACCCGCTGCGGGCTTGATATCGGTGATCTCAGCGCCGCTGCCGAGGCTGGCGTTGGCAGGGATGGAGTACGTGCCGTTCGCGGAGGCCTTCGCATCAATCACGAAGAAGTCGTCCTTATAGACCGGCGTGATGGTGACGTTTTCAAGCGGCATCACGAAGCTGCATGTAGTCTCAGACAGCTGCGTCACCTTGACCTCCTCGCCGGAATCCGTCGTGACTTTTATCGAATCAAGATAGTATCCGGGGAGAGATTCGTGCGTGACTATCACGCCCTTGCCCGCCTTGACGTACAGCGTGGACTTGTCTGCATTGAGCAGGTCGCCCTTGCCGTCAGAGCCGGTGAAGTCGGTGTAAATAACATTGTCAATGGTGCACTTGATGACGCCCTTGGCGGTCGTGCCGTCGGAGGCAATGCGCTGGTAGGAAATCTTGTGCATCTGGTTGGTGATTGCCGATGTGAAGTCAACAATGACATCCTGCTCGGGCATCACAAAGGTTTGGTCAATGGGGTCATAGCTGCACTTTGTGGTGATAGGCACACCTGCGGCATCAAGTATCTCGACCTTGTTCCAGTCAAGCGTGTACTCGCTCTTGACGTTCGGGCGGATCCAGACCTTGGACTTCTCGGCGACCTTGTCGGTGTAGCCGAGGGAGGTCATGTATTCCACACTGCCCCATGTATTATCCTTGTCCAGCGGATCGGAGGTTATCGTGTAGCTTGCGATTTCTTTAAATCTGACATACAAGTCAACGCGCTCATTGACGTTGGAGGGCATCTCAAACTGCCAGTTGCCGGTCTGCGCGTTCTTGTACGCGGGATATTTGGTTTTCTCGTTGTAGTCAACTATGTAGTAGATTTCTGCAAGCTCATAGCCGATGTTTGCGGACGGCTTGACGACGACGGTGTTTCCGCCGGCTGCCCACAGCTCAACGGTCTGACCCTCCGTGCCGGTCTTGTCGGCAAGGGTGCGTCCGAGGACGGTGTAGCTGTTGCCCCAGCTCGGGCAATTGTCATTGCTATCGGTTGCGGGGTGCGCAACGAGCTTCACGCTCGGCTTGAAGTCCACACGGACGCGCACGTCGCAGTCAGGCATGATGAACTCATTAGTGTTGACGAGGGTGTAGCTGCTGCCGTCAGCATAGTGGAGGGTTATGGTGCCGGCTGCATAGCCGTTCTTAACGCCCCAGGTGTTGACGTAGAGCTTCACGCCTGCGCCGCAGCTCGTGATGACCGTGCCGCCGTTAGCGGTGACGTTGAACGAGCCGAGGGTGCCGTTGGAGCTGTCAAGCACGACGCGGTGATAGACGTAGAACTTGACATTGACGTTGACGGCATAATCGGGCATGGTAAAGGTGTTGCCCTCGCCGAGGTTGATGACCGTGCTGCTGTCGCCGACCTTGGTGACAGTGCTCAGCGCATAGTAGTAAGCCTTAGAAGAGCTGGACTCAATCTTGACGGTCTGTCCGGGCGAGGCGGAGGTGACCTCCTTGCCGTCGACCGTTATCTTGACGTTGCCGTCGGGATTCTCCGCGACGTTTATGGCAAACTTCGCGTCGGAGGTGGGCTTGACAACAGCCACGACGGTGACAGAACCGTCCGGCATGTCGAAGCTCATTTTGTCGAGCGCGACGGTCTTGGTGAAGTTCTCGTAATAGACCTTGATGGACTCAAGGACATAGTTGCTGTTGGGCGCGACCTCAAGGGTGACTCGGTCGCCCGCCTTCGCATACTCCGTGGCGGTGCTGCCGAGCTTTGCGGTGACGGTGGCGTTGGTGACGTCGGTGAAGATCCTGTAGCCCTTGGTGGGGTTATAATCGGGGTCAACCTTGAACGTCGCCGTGACGGTCACGGGGAAGTTGGGCATGGTGAACTTGCCGTTCTCCACCGCTACGGTGTCGCGGTACTCGTTATAGGTGACGCGGATATTGTCGAGCTTGAAGCCGGTGGCGGGCGTGGTCTTGACGGTGACCTGCGTGCCGGCATACGCCTTGCTCACTGGCGTATTGTCGACCATAGTGACAATGCCGCCGTTGTTTGACGCGTCTATCGTTATCTCCGACTGCTTCGCCTGCTTGAAGGTGACGCTGACAATGGCGGAGTAGGCAGGCATGACGAAGCTGTTGTTACTGACGGTCGTGGTGGTGGCGGTGTCGCCGACCTTGCTGACCTTTATCGTGTCAACGGCGTAGCCCGTGTTGGGGACGGGGACGACGGTGACAACCTGACCGGCGGAGGCGGTCTTGACGCTCTTGCCGCTGACCTGCAGGTCAAAGCTGCCGTTCGTCGCCGTCTCGCTGACGAGGTTATAGTAGCCGGAGGTGTTGACCGTGCCGTTGGTGGTGGTGGTGCCGGTGGTGGTGTTGGTGGTGGTGCTGGCGGTCACAACGCCGGAAACGGGTATGTACAGCGTCTCGCCGACGCGGAACACGCCGAGATCCGTTCTGTTATTGAGAGACTGAAGCATCGCCTGCGCGCTGCTGTAATTCAGACCGTAATCGCTGCAGATAACGTTATAGGCGCTCTCGCCGGAGCGCATGGTGTGCGCCATAACGGTGGTGTAGGTCGAGCCGGCAAGACCGGGGTTGGTCGTGGGCAGGACGAGAGTCTTGCCCGCCTGAATGGCGTCGACGGAGCGGAGGTTGTTGAGCTTGACGATCTGGTTTGCATACGTCTTGTAGCTCAGACCCCATCTGCCGTAGATGCCGCCGATAGTCTCGCCCTTCTGGACGGTGTAGGTGGCGAGGTAGTACGCCACGCGGTCGCCGGAGGGCAGCGAGGAGACCGTGCCGGTCGTGAGGCTGCTGCTGGTCGTGCTGCCGGCGACGGTGGTGCCGGTCGTGGTGGTTGCGGTCGTGCCGTTGGCAAGTGCCGCCGCCGCCTGATTGCTGACAGGCAGGCTGATCTGCGTGCCGACAGCAATTTTGCTGAAAGCGCTCTCGCTCGTGAAGCCGTTGAGCTTCATGATCAGATTTTTATAGGTATAGAAATCTATACCCTTCGCCTGGCAGATGCTGAGAACCGTGTCTCCCTTTGCGACGGTCACGGTGGTGACCTGCGCATCGGCGGATGCAGTCGTTGCAAACACCGAGAACAGGGAAACGAGCATGACCAGCATCATGATGAAACTGATAAGCCGCTTTTTCATGTTTTTGCTCCCCCTAACCGACCCTTTACGGGTCGTAATTTCACTGAGTTTTTTCCCGCCCGTGACCGTCTTTCAGACGGTCCCCGGGCAGATCCTAATATAAATGTTAAGCTCGACCCTCGCTCTTTTCAGCGCGTTGGGTTCGATGGGCTTACTTTGTTGCGGCAGCGGCGGTCGAGCCGCTGCTGATATTGACGACCCCACTGATCGGGATATACAGCGCTTCGCCGACCTTGAACGCGGCGAGGTTGTCCTTCCCGTTGAGTGTTTTCAGCATATCCTGATTCACATTGAAGTCAAGACCGTAGCCTGTGGTGACGACGTTATACACCGTCTCGCCGGACTTCATCACGTGCTTCATAACGCTGTAACGCACATCCGTTCCGGCGGCGGCGACGGTGGTTGGCAGAAGAAGCTGCTTGCCGACACCTATCTTGTTGAAGCCGGAGATGTTGTTGAGCGCGAGGATCTGGTTGGCGTAAGTCTTATAGCCCAGCCCCCAGCCCTTGTAGATGCTGTTGATGGTGTCGCCCGTCTGCACCTGATAGCTGACGATGTAATAACCGACGGTGTCGCCGCCGAGTATCTGCGTCGCCATACCGGGCTCCTTGGCGGAAGATGTCGCCGCGGCAGCGGTCTGGGCGCTTGACGGTGTGATGGTGACGGACGCGGCAGCGGCGGAAAGCGTCTTTGCCGCAGCCTCGGACACGGGAACGGCAAACTGCCCGCCGACCTTGATCTTGCTGAACTCGCTCTCGTCAGACACGTTGTTGAGCGCCATGACGATCTTCTTGTAGCTGTAATAATCAAAGCCGTACTTCTTGCAGATGCTGATGACCGTGTCGCCCTGGGCGACGGTCACTATCGTGACTGTAGGCTCGGCATATGCCGTGACCGTTATCGCGGAGATCATTGCCGCCATCATAAGTACAGTCAACAATAAGCTTATCATTCTTTTTTTCATTTTGTTTTCTCCTGACATTTTTGCCTCTTGCTGCTTATGACGAAGAACAGCGTTATATGTTCCCCATGATTCGGTTACAATATTACTACAAGTTCAAACAAATTGCAAGAGGTATTTTTCAAAAAGAATCGAAAAATTACAGAAAAATTTCGATAAATTATTCCGGTTTGTTTACATAATTTTATGCAAGCTGACAAATCCGCGTTTTATCCCAAAAACAGGGTGCAGCCTATACTATTATATATCAGACAATAGTATAAGCTGCACCCTACATCTCGCCGCAAGCGCTTCACTCGCAGTCGAAGATCGCCTTCTGCGCGATATAACCGCCGAAGTCGCTCTTCCAGCGCTTGTGAACGGCAGACGCGTCCCACGCGCCGAGCGCCTCGCGCGGCATATGCACGATTATCATAAGGTCATAGCGGTTCGGGCGGTCGATGCAGTTTTCAATAAAGCTGTACCCCTCAATGCCCTCCGGCTTTGCCTCGCCCGCGAACATCGCGCGTATCTCGCCGATGAGCGCGCCCTTATCCGCGGCATCCTCCGTAAACTTTACAATAATATGGTGCTTCATGGCTTTCCTTTCCCGCCCGCGCAGAAAAATGTTGCAATTTCGTGCCGGACGTGCTACTATATAATTTATAATATTTGTAACTTTATGTAAAAAGTGAATTATATTATATCAGATAATAATATAAGGTGTCAAGAAGGGAGCGGTGTGAAAATGAGAGTTGTGGTAAAGGTCGGGACATCCACGCTGGCGCACTCCACGGGGCGGCTGAACATACAGCGGATGGAGCGGCTGTGCAAGGTGCTCAGCGACCTGAAAAATGCCGGACATGAGATAATTCTCGTCTCCTCCGGCGCGATAGGCATGGGCGTGGGAAAGCTGAGTCTCGGCGAGCGCCCAAAGGATATGCCCACAAAGCAGGCAGCAGCGGCGGTAGGACAGTGCGAGCTGATGTATTTCTACGACAAGCTTTTTGCCGAGTATAACCACATCGTCGCGCAGCTTCTCATCACCGCGCCGGATATTGCCGACGACGGGACGCGGAAGAGCAACTTCCACAACACGCTGGAGCGCCTTTTGCAGCTTGGCGCGCTGCCCGTCATAAACGAGAACGACACCGTGTCCACGGACGAGATAGTGATCGGCGACAACGACACGCTCTCCGCCGAGGTTGCGGCGCAGGTGTCGGCGGCGCTGCTGATAATCCTGTCGGACATCGACGGGCTGTACGACAGCGACCCGCACACAAACCCGAACGCGCAGCTCATATCCGAGGTCAAAGCGCTCGACGAGCGCATAATGTCCCTCGCGGGCGGCAGCGGCTCCGCCCTCGGCACGGGCGGCATGGTGACAAAGCTGCGCGCGGCAGCCATCGCCACCGCGCACGGGTGCGAGATGGTGATAGCAAACGGGCAGAAGCCGGAGGTGCTCTACGACATAATGGACGGGAAGCGCGTGGGCACAAGATTTCTGGCAGACAACAAAAAACAGGAGGAGCGCCGAAATGACTACACTTGAAATAATCAAAAAGACAAAGGCGGCATGGGGCAGCATCGCCAATGCCACGGCAGAGGAGAAAAACGCCATACTGCTCGGCATGGCGGACGCGCTGGAGTATGACAGTGCGGACATACTCGCGGCAAACGCGCGCGACATGGATAAGGCGCGCGGGCATATCTCCGAGGTCATGCTCGACAGGCTCAGTCTGGACGAGGGGCGCATACGCGCCATGGCGGACGGCATCCGCGCCGCCGCCGCGCTGCCCGATCACACGGGGCAGATAATATCCGAGACGGTGCACAAAAACGGAATGCATATATACAAAAAGCAGGTGCCGCTCGGTCTTGTCGCTATCATTTACGAGAGCCGCCCCAACGTCACCTCCGACGCGGCGGCGCTGGCGATAAAGAGCGGGAACGTGTGCATGCTGCGCTCCGGCAAGGAGGCGTTTGAAAGCTGCACCGCGATAGTCGCGGCGCTCAAGCGCGGGATAAGCGACGCGGGCGGCAATGCGGACATCGTCAACATCGTCGAGGATACGAGCCATGAGAGCGCAAACGAGATCATGCGGGCATCGGGGCTTGTGGATCTGCTCATACCGCGCGGCGGCGCGGGGCTCATACGCGCCTGCGTCGAGAACGCAACCGTCCCCTGCATCGAGACGGGCACGGGCATATGCCACGTGTATGTCGATGAGCACGCCGACCTTGGCAAGGCGGTGCGCATCATCGTCAACGCAAAGACGAGCCGCCCCTCGGTCTGCAATGCGGGGGAGGTCTGCCTTGTCCACTCCGCCGTCGCGCCGCGTTTTCTGCCGATGCTCAAGCGGGCGCTGGTGGACGAGCGGCGTGCGCAGGGTCTGCCGAGCGTGGAAATGCGCCTCGACAGCCGCGCGGCGGAGATAATAGACGGCACGCCCGCGACGGAGAAGGACTTCGACACGGAGTTTTTGAACTATATCCTCGCCGTGGCGGTGGTGGACGACCTCGATGCCGCCATTGCGCACATTGCGCGCCACTCCACCCATCACAGCGACGCGATAGTCACGGAGAGCGCCGACGCGGCGGAGCGCTTTGCCGCCGGGGTGGACAGCGCGGCGGTGTACATCAACGCCTCCACGCGCTTCACGGACGGGGGCGAGTTCGGGCTCGGCTGCGAGATGGGCATCTCCACGCAGAAGCTTCACGCGCGCGGTCCTATGGGGCTGGACGAGCTGAGCACATATAAATATATCATCAAGGGCGACGGACAGGTCAGATAGGAGGCGTGCGGAATGTATAAATACGAGGTCGGCTTTATCGGCGCGGGCAGCATGGGCGGCGCGCTTGCCGCCGCCGCAGTAAAGGCTGTCGGCAGGGAGCACGTCGCGGTGTCCTGCTCGACGGAGGAGAGCACCGCCCGCGCGGCGGCGCGTATCGGCTGTGCCGCCGTCACGGCGCAGGAGGTGCTGAGCGAGTGCCGGTATGTTTTCCTCGGTGTCAAGCCGCAGGTGATAGACGGCGTGGCGGCAGCGCTTGCGCCGGACATTGCCGCGAGCGGCGCGGTGTTCGTGTCCATGCTCGCGGGGGTGACGCTCGCGCGGCTGGAGACGCTGCTGGGCGAGAAGAAGATAATACGCATCATGCCCAACACACCCTGCGCCGTCGGCAGCGGAATGATACTCCACTGCGCAAACGCGCGCGTCAGCGTGGACGAGGAAGGCGGCTTTGAGGCGCTGATGCGCTGCGCCGGCGCACTCGATGCGCTTGATGAGCGCCTCATCGACACGGCGACGGCGCTGTCCGGCTGCGGTCCGGCGTATGCGTATATGTTCATCGAGGCTCTGGCGGACGGGGCGGTGAAGTGCGGTCTGCCGCGCGCAAAGGCGCTGCGCTACGCCGCGCAGACGCTTCTCGGCAGCGCCGAGATGGCGCTGCACTCCGGCAAGCACCCGGAGCAGCTCAAGGACGATGTGTGCTCCCCCGGCGGCAGCACCATCGCGGGCGTGGCTGCGCTGGAAAACGGCGCGTTCCGCGCCGCGTGCATTGCAGCGGTCGATGCCGCGTATGAGAAAACAAAAAAGCTCGGATAAGCCGAGCGCAAGGCTCCCCCTGCATGGCATTCAAGCCGTGCAGGGGGAACGTTTTTTCTTTTTATATTATTCTTCGCGACGGAAATCTCCGTGCACGCCGCCGGTCTTGCCAAGAAGGCGTATGTCGGTGATGACCATATCCTTCTGCACCGCCTTGCACATGTCGTACACCGTCAGCGCCGCCGCGCTCACCGCGCTCAGCGCCTCCATCTCCACGCCCGTGCGCCCCGCGCAGGACACCGCCGCGCGTATCTCCACGCTGCACCGCGCCTCGTCGAGCGAGAGCGAGAGGTCTATCCCGTCGATGAGCACGGGGTGGCACATGGGGATAAGCTCCGGCGTGCGCTTCGCGCCCATCACGCCCGCGACCTGCGCCACGGTCAGCACGTCGCCCTTTTTCATTCCGCCGCTTTTGATGAGCGCAAATGTCGTCTCGTTGACGAGCACGCGCCCTGCGGCGACAGCCGTGCGCACGCTCTCCGGCTTCTCGCCGACATTTACCATCTTGGCTCTCCCCTGCTCGTTGAAATGTGTGAAATCCTGCATCTTGCCGCCCTCCCCTGCTCTGCCCGAAATTATATTCTCTGCGCGCCGTGCTGTCAAGCAGCGGCGCGCAGTTCATTTTCGCCCATTTCTCACCGCAAAGAAATATATTTTTACAGCGCGTAGCGACAGCCTTTTATGAATTACATAACTATAATAATTATTAACTTATGTAAACCTAAGTGGAGGGTTGAAAATGCAAACAGGAGGTCTGGGTAAGCTGGCGGAGCTCACCGGCGCGCCGGCGCGGCGGCGGGTAGACCCGCGGTTTTATATGGCGGCACGCTGTGCGGCGTACATGGGGCTTGGCATGATGATGTCGTGCGCGCGTGTCGGCGGCGGAGGCGCGCCGCTGGGAATGGCAATGGTGGCATGCTCCGGCGCGGGACTGAGCGGGGTGTTCGCGCTTGTGGGCGCGTCGCTGGGCTATGTGCTCAGCGGCGGCGTGGAATGGGGCATACGCTACGTCGCCGCGTCGGTGCTCGTGTACACGGTGGCGTTCGTGTTTCAGGAGCTTGCGGCGTATAAGCAGGATTTTTTCATGCCGTGTGCCGCGGCGACGGTCATGGCGCTCACCGGCTTTCTCGGCAGCTTTTCCTCGGAAAGCGGGACAGTGCCGCTATATGCGCAGCTGCTGCTTGAAACGGCGCTCGCTTTCGGCGGCGCGTATTTCTTCCGCGCGGCGCTGTCGAACGACCCGCGCACCACGGAGACGGCGGAGCTGCGCCACAGCGTGTCGGCAATGATAATGGCGGCGTGCGCACTGATGAGCTTTGCGCGCGTGACAGTGGCGGGGACGGTGTCCGTCGGGCGCACGGCGGCGCTCGTGCTGGTGATGACCTCGGCGATGAGGGGCGGAATGCTCACGGGCGCGGCTGTCGGCACGGTGCTGGGGCTGGCGATGGATATGTCCGGCGCGCCTGCGCCGTTTTACACGATGGCGTATGCGTTCGCAGGGCTGCTCTCGGGCGTGTTCGGCAAGCACGGGCGTGTGATATTCGCGCTGTCGTTTATCCTCGGCATGGCGCTGGCTGTCGCATGCGCGTGGGACGCGGAAAGGTGGATGTCCGTCGGGATAGAGACGGGCAGTGCCTGCGCGGTGTTCATGCTGCTGCCCGCGTCGTGGCTCAACGGCGCGGGGCTGATGCTGCAATACGTTGAGCGCGGCACGGGGGAGACGGGATTGCGGCGGTTCGTGGCGGGGCGCGTGAAGAACTTAAGCGAGGCATACGCCGACCTTGTCGAGACGGTGCGCAAAAACGTTGAGGAGCCGTATAACGACGAGAACATCGCGCGCGTGTTCGACCGCGCGGCGGACGAGGTGTGCATCCGATGCAGGTACAAAAACCGCTGCTGGAACACGGAATACATGGACACGCTCTCCGCCATGAACGATGCGACCGATGCCATGACAGAGCACGGCACGCTCACCGCGCTCGACCTGCCGGGGTACTTCCGCGAGCGCTGTGAGGGAATGGAGGCGTTCGTCGCGGCGGTGAACGGCGAGCTGCGGGCGCTGTCCTATCGGCGGGCACTGAGGGCACACCTCAAGGAGAGCCGCAGCGTCGCATGGGAGGTCTACGGCGACATTGCGGAGGTGCTCTCGCGCGTGGCGGAGGAGCTGGGCAGTCTCAACGGCTCTGACCCGCTGGCGGAGCGGCGGCTCGTGCGCTATCTCAAGAGCCTTGACATCGACGCGGAGGCGGCGGTGTACCGCGACGGGAGCGGGCGTGTACGCGTGGTGATAGAGAGCGGACGGCTCACCCCGCTGACAAAGCACGCGGACTATCTCGAACGCCTCTCCTCCGTCGTCGGCGTTCGGCTGTGCCTGCCGACGGAGGAGGACGGCGCGCTATCGCGTCTGACGCTGCTGGAGGCGGAGCCGCTGGCGGTGTCGGTGGGCATCGCGGCGATGAAGAAGCGCGGGGAGAAGGTCAGCGGCGACAAGGGGACGTACTTCAAGACCGACGAGGGCGTGCTGTGCGTCATTCTCTCCGACGGCATGGGCACGGGCGACGAGGCGGCGCGCGACAGCGGCGAGGTCGTCGCCATACTTGAAAAATTCCTGCGCTCCGGCGTTGACCCCGCCGCCGCGATGAAGATACTCAACTCCGTCATGCTGCTGAAAAGTCAGGATAGCTGGGGCTATGCCACAGTCGATTTGATGTGCGTCGATCTCTTCACCGGGGATACGAGCTTTTATAAATACGGCGCTGCGCCCTCGTATGTCAGCTCGCCCAAGGGCGTGCACCGCATAAAGGGCGAGACGCTTGCCGCAGGACTGGACACCGGGGAGGGGACAGCGCCGGACATCGTGCGCATGCGTCTCAAGCCGGGGTGCACCGCCGTCATCGCCTCGGACGGCGTGATAGTCGACACGGACGACGAGTGGATAAAAAATCTGCTCGGCAAGGGCTTTGAGGACATGAAGGCGCTCGCGCGCTCGACGCTGAAGGAGGCAGAAAAGCTCTACGGCGCGAACGACGACATGACGGTCGTGACCGTGCGGGTGGAGGAGCGCGTATGATAGAGCGTATACGCCGGGGGATATTTGAGCTTCTTGACGCGCTGTCCGCGCGCCGCTGCCGCCGGAGGCAAAAAAAGCCCCGCCGCGCGCCGCTGCGCGGCGCACTGCGGGGGAATATGCGCAATGTCATTGTTGTGCACCCGCCGGAGGGGATGTTCTCCGAGGCGGTGTTCATCCTGCGCGATGATTACTTTGCCCGAACAGGTGTCAGCCGCGAGGCGCTCATGCAGCAGGCGCGCGAGGCGGCGGAGGAGTACACCCGCACGGCGCTGCCGGAGAGTGCGGGCGGCGCGGCGCTCATCGCGCGCATCGCTGTGCTCGTGCTCATCGCCGCCGCGGCGGCGCTTGCGCTGTGGCTGACGGGGGCAATAGGCTGAGGCGACACTAATATACAAATATTTGTACCCATGACAGTCCAAACTCATCGTTCGGCGCGACGGACAGAGCCACACCCTTGGCATTGGCGTTGAGAATGAGCGCGCGGTGTCCCTCGGAGTTCATGAACGCCTCCATCGCCATCTCCGCCGTCGGCGGACCGAGAGTGTAATTCTCACCCGCCATAGTGTAGGTGATGCCAAGGTCGGCGAATACCGTGACCGCCTCGCGCCCGTCGGGGCGGTTGTGCTGCATATCGTAATACTCGTTCAGCTCCGCCGCACGCAGATCGGCGGCGGACTGAATATCGCTGCAGTAATATACCGCTGCCAGCCCCGCCGCCGCGCGTTCGGCATTGATGAGCTCGAACATCGTTTTTAACGACTCGTTGCCGGAGGAGGTGTCTATCGTGGGCGTGGGGTTGGTGACGCGCTCCTCCGTCGCGCCGCAGTATATGCACTCGCGCGTGTCAAGCCCGTTGGAGGTCGCCGTCGCCGCGACGACCGTGACCCACTCCCCGTAGGAATGCACGCACGCCGTGGCTGTCGGCGCGGCAGTGGGTGTGGCGGTCGGTGTGGCGGTCGGCGCTGTTGGCGCTGCGGCTGACGGCATGGGTGAGGCTGCGGTCTGCACCGCCGTCTCCGTCTTTGTCTCTGTCTCTATCTCCGCTGCTGCGGCGCGCATGGCGCGCAGCGTCCTTGCCCCGGAGGCAAACTGCCACGCCGCGATCGCGGCGCAGATGCAAGCATATATCACCAGCAGGACGGTGCCGACGGTGCGCCGCCTGCTATTTTTGCTGTCCAAGCATATCACTTCTTTCCGCGTGTGTTTTTAATATAGCACATATAAGGAGAGAAAAAAAGAGGGCGGTTGTGAACAACGGCGCATTGAAAAGCGTCGGTCGGCATGGTATACTCTCACTGGAAAACAACACGCAGCGTGTGCGGCGCATAAACAACGAGACGAGGTAAAGATAAACATGAAAAAATTGACGGCATTGGCGCTCATCCTTGCCCTGCTCTGCGGGCTGTGCGCCTGCGGGCAAAGCACGGAGAGCGCACAAAACGCGCAGGAGGAGGTGCAGGAAACCTCTCTCCCCGCACCGAGCGAGAGCGCGGAGACAAGCGTGACGCTCAGCGTCGCCGCGGCGTATGACGGCGATGCCGACCGCGAGGGCTGCTACGGGCGCGCCATTGCCGCATATGAGCGCACGAGCGGCAGCACCGTCACGCTCCGCACGGGCGGCGGCGAGGAATGGGAGCGCGCGGTGATAGACGGCTTGAACGGCAGCGAGAGAGCTGACGTGCTGCTTCTCCCCGTCAAGGGCGAGAACGCGGCGCGGCTGACAGCGGGGGGCGCTGTCGTGTCGATAGAGACGGTGCGAGGCGAATACCCCGATTATGCCTCCAATATGAAGGACGGTATGCTGCCCGCCGCAGCCGACGGACAGCACTATGCCATCCCGACCGAGGGCGACTGGCTGCGGCTGTACGTCAACCGCAGCGTGCTGTACAACTGCGGCATAGACGAGCCGGGCAATGACTATACATGGGCGCAGTTTATCACCGACTGCGGCACACTGCACGATAACGGCTACACGCCGCTCGCTTGTGCGCTCGGCACGACACCCGAGGGGCTTCTCGACTATCTTCTTTTCAACATCGGTGCGCCGCTTGAAGCCCCGACCACGGATGCGAGCGGGAAAACGGCGGAAAACGAGGCGTATGAGGGCTGGCTTGCTGTTCTTGACGAGCTCACGGCGCTGTATAAGCGCGGCTTTTTCCCGCTCAACACGCTCACGGCTGAGAGCGGCACGGTGACGGATATGTTCGCCTACGGCGCGGCGGCGTTCCTCATCGGCGGCAGCACGGTCGCGGACTATCTCGCCGAGAGCTTCGGCGGCAGTCTGGACAATTACGCCGTTGTGTGCGTCCCCGCAGAGGGCGGGCGCGCAGCAGCGGACGCGATAGGCGGGTTTGAAACGGGCTGGTACATCACGCAGAGCGCGTGGAACGACCCTGCAAGGCGCGCTGCCGCCGTGGCGCTCGTCTCCGCCCTCACGGCGGACGCCGTGCTCGGCGAGCTTGTCACAACGCAGCTGACCGCGCTGAAAAACGCCGCGCAGCCTGCCGAGCTCAACGCGCTTGAGCGCTCCGCCTTTGAGGCGGGCGCGGCGCTCACCTCGCTCACCCCCTCCGTCTGGGACAGGTTCACGGATGAAGCGCATTCCGCCCTCGTCTCCGACCTCCCCGACCTCCTCAAGGGCAACACGACCGCCGAGCGTGTGCTGGCAAGCACCGCCACGGCGGGAAAATAATGAAAATATGCACTCACCCGCGCGGTCGATGACCGCGCGGGTGAGTGTTTTTTATCTTGCTGCAGGAGAGATGCTTAAGGTTGGGAGGGTCGTTATCGGATATCAGATAACGTTGTGTGCCTTCAGCGTCTCAAGGTCACCTTCGGTCAAGCCGAGCATTTCACCGTAAACTGCCTTGTTGTCCTGTCCGAGATCGGGTGCGCACTTGGATATGTCGGGCTTCGTGTCGAGAAGCTTGACGGGGTTGCCGGGGACGGTCATATCGCCGATAACGGGGTGGTGCATATGGATGAACATCTCGCGCGCGCCGGCGATGTGCTCGTCATTGACGACATCGGCGAGCATATTGATGGGCGCGACGGGCACGCCTGCCGCGTCGATGAGGGAGACGCACTCGGCGATGGTGTGCTGGCTGCTCCACTTCTCTATTTCGGGCTTGAGCGCGGCGTGATTCTCGCAGCGGTGGATGTTGGTGTCAAAGCGCGGATCGGTCAGCAGATCCTCACGGTCGAGCACCTTGGTGCACAGCAGCGTGAAGAGCTTATCGTTGCCGCAGCCGATGACGAAGCGCCCGTCGCTTGCTTTGAATGCGTCATAGGGGAAAGCGGAGGCATAGCGGTTGCCGATGAGCTCGGGCTGCTTGCCGGAGGCAAAGAAGCGCTGCCAGCCGACCTCAAGGCTGGAAACAACGGAGTCGACCAGCGACACGTCCACGCGCTGACCGCGCCCGGTGACGTTGCGGGCGTTGATCGCCATGAGGATGCCTATCGTGAGGTTCATGCCGCCGAGCACGTCGCCCATCGCGTTGCCGACGCGCAGAGGCTGACCGCCCGCCTCGCCGGTGATGCTCATCAAGCCGGAGGTTGCCTGGGCGATAATGTCATAGCCGGGGCGCTTGTACTTCGGACCGTAGCAACCGAAGCCTGAGACGGCGGCGTAGATGATCTGGTCATTGACCTCCTTGAGCACGTCATAGCCAAGGCCGAGCTTGTCCATAACGCCGGGGCGGTAGTTCTCAACGACGACATCCGCCTTCTTGACCATCTCAAGGAACATCTTCTTGCCCTCTTCCTCCTTGAGGTTGAGGGTAATGCCCTTCTTGCCGCGGTTGACATATGCGTAGTACATGCTGTAATCGTTCTTCTTCGGACCCATGGCGCGGGTATCGTCGCCCTTGCCGGGAACCTCTATTTTTATCACGTTTGCGCCGTAGTCGGCGAGCATCATGGTGCAGTAGGGACCGGCGAGAACGCGGGTGAGATCGAGAACGGTGATATTGCTTAATGCCTTATCCATTTTTTTGAGCTCCTTTTTAATATTGATATGGGTGTGGCGGTGATACCGGGAATGCCGGTATCACCGATATTATCAGCCGTGCAGCAGCGCGGCGATGGGGTTGTAGAACACGGCGCAGCAGATGGAGAGCGTCAGCAGAGCGATACCTGCCATGATGAAGAGCTGGATGAAGCGGCGGTTCTCCTCCTCCTTGCTGAGGTTGGGGATGGCAGTGCCGAGCGCCGCCATTGCAAGCGCGCCGCCGGTGGACAGTGGGGAAATACCGGCGAGAGAGCCGCCCGCGCCGACAGCCGCCATCAGTGCCACAGGGTTCACCCCTCCGACCTGCTCGGCTATGCCTGCGCACATGGGCATCATCGTCGGGTACACAACGCCGAGCGCGGAGCTGACAAGGCTGAGCAGTCCGGCGGAAAGACCCATTATCGGGGTCGCGGTGGACTTCGTCATTATCGCGGACATGCCCTGGCTCATCAGGTCGATGCCGCCCATCTCGTTAACAATGTCAAGCAGCGCGCCGACGGCAAGAACCATGACGATCGTGCCCCAGGGGAGCGCCTTTATCGCCTTGGAATCGTCCGCCACGCCCAGCAGGAACAGCAGACCCGCCACGCCGAACGCCGCAAGACCGATGTTGACATCGAAGAACACCAGCAGAATCATCATCAGCAGCACGCCGCACAGGGACATGATCTGCTTCGTGTTGAACTTGGGAAGGCTGTTTTTCTCGATGGGGTTGAGCGGGGTCTTGACCTTGTAGCCCTTGAAGAGCACCCACATGATGACGGAGTATATCATGGTGACGAGCGTCTGGCAGAGCAGGACAGTGCCCATAACGCCCTCAATGCCGGCATCGGCGGCAGCCTTGGTGATTATTGCCGCCTCGGGGGTTATCGGGGTCATACGCCCCGCCATAAGACCCGCCTCACCGATGAGCACGAGCATTATCGGGTCGAAGCCGACCTCCACCGCGATGACGGCGGCAATAGCCGGGATGATGGCAAGCGCGGGGATAGCGCCGGGGCCGACACCGGCAACGATGAAGCCGGCGATGTAGACCGCGATGGGGATTATCCACATACGGTTGCCCGCGAGGGCGATTATCTTGCGCGCGAGAAGGTCGAGCGCGCCCGTCTGCGTGACGGCAGCGAAGAGAAGCGTGATACCCACGAGGGTGGTGAACATTGACGAGCTTATGCCGGCAATGAGCTGCTTGTCGGTCATGCCGAATATTCTCACGGCGATAACGCCCACAGCGAGCGCCACCACGCCGACGTTGACCTTGCGGAAGAACGCAAGGAGGATAACGCCGATAAACAGAAGCAGGGAAATTACATCAAGTGCCATTAACTTGTTCCTCTCGTTTCTTTATGTATTAAATACGTGTAATCAGCAGCAGGGGGTCTTGGTGGTGATGTTCTGCTGGTGTCCGCTGTATATGCCGTCGACGAAGCTCTTCTGGTGCTTTGCCGCAGCGAGCAGCTTTTCAAAGTCGATGCCGGTGTCATAGCCCATGCGCTCAAGCATGTAGACGAGGTCCTCCGTCGCGGTATTGCCGGACGCGCCGGGCGCGAACGGGCAGCCGCCCAAACCGCCGAGCGTGCTCTGCACCGTCGTGATGCCGCACTCGATCGCCGCGAGCGTGTTGACAAGTCCCATACCGCGCGTGTCGTGGATGTGTATCTGAAGCTCGCAGCCGGGCAGCGCCTCAAGCATGGCGGAGATGGTCTCGCGCACCTGCTTGGGGTCGGCAATGCCGATGGTGTCGGCAAGGCAGATGCTGCGGATGCCCATGTCGTAAACGCGCTTTGCAAAATCGACCGGCTTCTGGATGGGAGGGATGCCCTCGAACGGGCAGCCGAACACCGTCGCGAGCGACACGCAAATATCCGCCTGCGGGTAGGTGTCCATTATCTTCTGCAGCTCGGCAAGAGACTCCTCATGCGTGCGTCTGATGTTCGCCTTGTTGTGGCTCTCGCTGACGGAAATAACGTAGGAGATATTGGTGATACCGGCGTTCACGGCGTTCTCCACGCCTCTGAAGTTCGGCGCAAGCGCGTACAGCTTGTGCTCGGGGTACTTGGCGATGCATGCCTTTGCCAGTTCGGACGCATCCGCCATCTGCGGGATCGCCTTGGGGCTGACGAAAGAGGTGACCTCCATCTCCTGCACGCCGGCAGCAAACATCTCATCGATGAGTCCGAGCTTCTGCTCAAAGGTGAGCATCTGCTTGAGGTTCTGCCATCCGTCGCGCGGACCGACTTCCAAAACATTGATCTTCTTTGCCATTGTTCGTTCTCCTTTGCTTAATAATTTGCTTAATAATTTGGGTTAATCTATGCTTATATTTTATATGAATTTACGATTTTGTCAATCAGTCTTATCGAAAACCGTGCATTTTCATAATTTCAGTCTCTTTAATTTAGCGTAATCCTCTAATATTTGCTTAATTTCGTATCGCGTTAAGCTTGCTTATATTAAATTATTTTAAGCAAGCTTGCCTTTTTGCATTCTTTGGTGTATACTTCTTTCAGTATCGCGCAAATATTTTTGACTTCGACGGAATTTTTTGATATGCCTACCTTGAAAGATATTGCCGCAAAATGCGGCACCTCCACCGCAACCGTGTCATACGTGCTCTCCGGGCACGGCACGGAAAAGCGCATTTCCCCGGAGATGCAGGCACAGATAAGAGAGATCGCTGAAGCGATGGACTACGCCCCTAAGGGGCGCAGCCGCAGCGCGCTGAAATACCGCGTGGCTGTCTATTTCCCGCTCAACGACCTGAAAATGCTGCTGCCGACGTTTTGGGACGGGTTCAACAGCGCCATCAATGTCGAGACGGCAAGCATCGACATCATCCTGCGCCCGTTCGAGCAGAACAAGCTGCACCTGCAGCGCGATTTATGGAGCGCGGAAAAGAACCTCGCCGCGCTGGTCATCTCCCCCGGCGGGCTGGATCTCGCCGGTCTGGCGGAAACGCCGACCGCCGTGCCGGTCATTCTGCTCAACCGCACCCTGCCCAATTACTCCTCCGTCAGCGTGGATCAGCTTGAATCCGGGCGCATGGCGGCAAAGCACGCCATGAAAAAGGGCGGGTCGGACATTATCCTCGTCTCGTCCAATGCGCTCTTCGGCGTGACGTGGCGCAGCAACGCCTTTCTCGACTGCTGCCGCAGCAACGGGGTCAGCCTTGAAAACCGCGTCTATTATGCCGACCCGGACATTGCCGCCGGCTATGAGCTGGGCAAGCGCCTGATTAAGACGGGGAACACGGCAAAGGTGATAGTGTGCACATATGACATGACTGCCCTGGGCATCGCCTCCGCGCTCACGGAGAGCGGCGTTGCCGTCGGGCGCGAGGTGCAGATAATCGCGACCTGTTCAAGCAGTGAGGAGCTTTTTGCGCACTATACCCCGCCGATAACGGTAGTCGACCTGCGGCTGAGAGATGCCTGCCAGATGGCGATGCGCCTTGCGATGGACATCGCGACGGGGCGCGCGAGCTATCCGCAGGATATATCCATCCGCCCCGTGATGATCTACCGGCAGTCCTGCCCGCTGTGATACTTCCAAGCGCAAAAATTTGACCCGGCGGTGCTCTCGCACCGTCGGGTCAATTTGCTATATTTTATTGCTTATTCGGCGAGCCTCGCGTCCGACGCGAGCACCGTGACGACATTCTCGGACACCTCGGCGATGCCGCCGCCGACCTCGATGACAGCGCCGCCATCCTCGCCCATGCCGCAGCGGATGCGGCCGCGCTCAAGCGCGCACACCATGGGCGCATGCCCCGTGAGTATGCCGACAGAGCCGGAGACCGTGGGCAGATTGACATAGCTGACCGTCTCGTCAAAGACGGTGCTGTCCTGCGTCACAACGCACAGATGCAGCTTACTTTCCATGTCCTATCCCTCAAAACTGCCCGCGCTTTGCGTAGACCTCGTCTATATCGCCGCACAGCAGGAACGCCTGCTCCGGCAGATCGTCGGCTTCGCCGCCGAGTATCGCCTCGAAGCTGCGGATCGTGTCCTCCAGCTTGACGTATCTGCCCTGCATGCCGGTGAAGTTCTCAGCAACGTGGAACGGCTGGGAGAGGAAGCGCTGAATGCGTCTCGCGCGGTTGACCGTCGCGCGATCCTCCGCGCCGAGCTCGTCCATGCCGAGCACCGCGATGATATCCTGAAGCTGACGGTATTTCTCAAGCACCGCCTGCACCGCGCGGGCGGTGTCATAGTGGCGCTTGCCGAGGACGGTCGGCTCAAGAATGCGCGAGGTGGAATCCAGCGGATCGACCGCGGGATAAATGCCAAGCTCCGAGATGGAACGTGAGAGAACCGTCGTCGCGTCAAGATGTGCGAACGCGGTCGCCGGGGCAGGGTCGGTCAGGTCGTCAGCAGGGACATATATCGCCTGCACGGAGGTAACAGAGCCGTCCTTTGTGGAGGTTATGCGCTCCTGCAGAGCGCCCATCTCGGTGGCGAGCGTCGGCTGATAGCCGACGGCGGAGGGCATACGCCCAAGCAGTGCTGAAACCTCAGAGCCCGCCTGAGTGAAGCGGAAGATGTTGTCGATAAAGAGAAGCACGTCCTGACCGCTGCGGTCGCGGAAGTCCTCTGCGATTGTAAGACCGGAAAGCGGAACTCTCAGACGCGCTCCGGGCGGCTCGTTCATCTGACCGAAAACGAGCGCGGTCTTGTTGATAACGCCGGACTCGTTCATCTCGTTCCAGAGGTCGTTGCCCTCGCGGCTGCGTTCGCCGACACCGGCGAAAACGGAATAGCCGCCGTGCTCATACGCGACGTTGCGTATAAGCTCCATAATAAGCACGGTCTTGCCGACACCTGCGCCGCCGAACAGACCGATTTTGCCGCCCTTTGCGTAAGGGGCGAGCAGGTCAACGACCTTTATGCCGGTTTCCAGCATCTCGGTCGCGGGGCGGATATCGGTGAAGGGAGGCGCGTCGCGGTGGATGGGCATGCGCTTTTCCGCGTTGACCGCACCCTTGCCGTCTATCGGCTCGCCGACGACGTTGAACATACGTCCCAGCGTCGCCTCGCCGACGGGCATGGTGATGGGCGCGCCCGTGTCCGTGGCAGTCGTGCCGCGCGAGATGCCGTCCGTCGAGGCAAGCGCTATGCAGCGCACCGCGCCCTCGCCGATCTGCTGCACGACCTCAAGCGTGACCTTGCTGCCGTCTTCGTGCGCGACCTCGACCGCGTTGTATAACTCCGGCAGTTGACCTGCCGGGAACTGAACGTCAACAACGGGTCCTATGACCCTTTTGACGATACCGTTTACCATTAGTGTAGTACCTCCTTATAGTAAAGGGGTTTGTGCTATACGATTTACATCATTGCGCTGCCGCCGACGATCTCGGATATCTCCGTGGTGATGGCGGCCTGTCTTGCGTGGTTAAGCTCCAGCGTGAGGGTGGCTATAAGCTCCTCGGTGTTGTCCGTGGCGGCGGTCATCGCCGTCATGCGCGCCGAATGCTCGCCGGTCTTTGCCTCCAGCAGGACGGAATAGACCGTGTTGCTGATATAAAGCTCGACAAGCGAGTCGAGTACGGACGATGCGTCCGGCTCGAAGATATAGTCCCCGGTGATGCCGTGCTGCTCCTCCATCGTGGGAACAGGCAGCAGCGTGAGCCGCCCCGGTGTCTGCGAGAGGACAGACTTGAACTGCTGATACAGCAGCACGATCTCGTCCGCCTCGCCGCTAAGGTAGAGCTCCTTGAGATAATCGGTGAGCGCGCGGCATTCCTGCGCGGTGGGTGTGTCGCTGATATCGTCAAAAACACGCTTGACATTGATACCGGCGGCTTCAAAGCTCTCCTTGCCCCAGCGCCCGCACACCACCGCACAGCTCTCGCCGCCGTCGGCGGCAAGCTGCTCCTCGGCGTAGTGCAGCAGCGCGGAATTGTACACTCCGCAAAGACCTCTGTTGCCGACAAAGATGACATAGCAGCGCCGTTTGACCTCGTCCCTCGCCTTGAGGAAGGGGTTGTCGGAATCCGACACGTTGCCCATCAGGTGCGAGAGGATGAAGCGGCTTTTATCGGAAAAGCTCTTGAGATTGCCGACAGCCGTCTGGGTGTGGCGGCGCTTTGTCGCCGCGACGACCTTCATGGACTTTGTTATCTGCCGGGTGTTCTCAATGCTCTTTATCCTTGTTCGGATAGCGCGCATATTTGCCATATGCCCCACCTCCTTCTTTTATGATTCACCCGCAGCGGGCGAGCGCACGGCGCGCCCGCTGCGGGGCTTGGGGAATCAACCCCGCTTGAACTCCTCTATCACGGCGCGCAGCTTGTCTTGGCTCTCCTTGCTAAGCTTTCTGCCGCTGAGGATCTCATCGTGCAGCTCGGGATAATGCTTGTTGACATAGGGGATAAGCTCTTTTTCAAACTCTGCTATGTCCTTGACCTCCACATCGTCCGCGTAGCCCTCGGAGGCGGCGAAGATGGAGATGACCTGGTCGGCGGCATCCATCGGCGAGTAGCACGGCTGCTTCAAAAGCTCCGTCATTCTGTCGCCGCGGTGGAGGGTGTCGCGCGTCGCCTTGTCAAGGTCAGAGCCGAACTGCGAGAACGCTGCCAGCTCTCTGTACTGCGCCAGATCCATTCTCAGTCGTCCCGCAAACTGCTTCATCGCGCCGAGCTGTGCGCTGCCGCCGACACGGGACACGGAAAGACCCACGTTGACAGCCGGACGCACGCCGGAGTTGAAGAGGTCGGTTTCGAGGAATATCTGACCGTCGGTGATGGAAATGACGTTTGTGGGGATGTAGGCGGAGATGTCGCCCGCCTGCGTCTCGATGATGGGCAGAGCCGTCATGCTGCCGCCGCCCAGCTCGTCACTGAGTCTCGCGGCGCGCTCAAGCAGTCTGGAGTGCAGATAGAAAACATCGCCGGGGTACGCTTCACGTCCGGGCGGACGGTGCAGCAGCAGCGACAGCTCGCGGTAAGCGACAGCCTGCTTGCTCAAATCATCGTAGATGATGAGCACATCCTTGCCCTTGTACATGAAGTATTCGCCCATTGCCGCGCCGGAATAGGGCGCGATATAGAGCATGGGGGCAGGCTCGGATGCCGTGGCGCTGACAACAATGGAGTAATCCATTGCGCCGTGCTCGCGCAGCTTATCGACAAAGCTGGCAACCGTGGACTCTTTCTGACCTATGGCAACATAGATGCAGATCATGTCCTTGCCCTTCTGGTTGATGATGGTGTCAAGCGCGATGGAGGTCTTGCCCGTCTGGCGGTCGCCGATGATAAGCTCACGCTGACCGCGCCCGATAGGAATGAGCGCGTCGATCGCCTTGATGCCGGTCTGCATAGGCGTGGAAACACTCTTGCGTTCGATAACGCCGGGAGCCTTCGTCTCGATGGGGCGCGTCTCGGTGGTACGCACTCTGCCCTTGCCGTCGATGGGACGGCCGAGGGAATCGACCACGCGCCCAAGCAGCGCCTCGCCCACGGGCACCTCGATAATGCGCCCGGTGCGGCGAACCTCGTCGCCCTCCTGCACGTAGTCGTAGTTGCCCAGCAGCACAACGCCGACATTGTCCCGCTCAAGGTCCATGACCATGCCGCGCAAATCGCCCTTGAACTCCAGAAGCTCGCCCGCCATAACGTCGGCAAGCCCGCTCACGCGGCAGATACCGTCGGAAAGCGACGTGACATGCCCGGTCTGATACGTCTCCATATCCTTGGGGGCGTTGGCGAGCTTGTCGCGGAACGCGCCGACCATGTCGTCGGTGTCCTCCGTCTCGGCGACGGAGCGGCGCACGCGGTCGAGCCGGCTGCGCACGGAGCCGTTGTAGAGAGAATCCCCTACGGCAACGCACACGCCCGCAATGAGCGCGTCATCGCGCGCAACTGTGACATTCACGGCATCTTCGCCGAATTTATCCTTGAGAATTTGGGTGATCTTTGCCGCGTCCTCATCCGTCAGCTCCGCGCCGGCGGTGATTGTGGCATTGAGCTTCTCGCCGGAGGCGAGCTTCACCCTGTCGCTCTGGTTGATGACGAGCTTTTCGGGCAGCTCATCTATAAAGCGGGCAATGAGGCGCTTTTTACTCTCGGGGTCTGCCTGGCGCAGCATATCCGCCGCCGCGTCCGTCAGCTCCTTTGCCGCCTCGCTGTTAAAGCGGCGCTGCATATCGAAGCACATCTGCTCGTAGCTGCTGGCGTTGTCCGCCTCCGCCACGGCGCGCAGATGCTCCTCCTCGCGCTCGGACTCCTGCGAGAGCGCGGCAGCCTCGGCGTTCGCCTCGGCAATTATCCTGTCGCAGTCGCTTTTGCCCTCTGCAGTGACCGTTTCCATGCTCTCTCTGAGCTCGGCAGCGTTCACCTGCGCCTGCTTGGAATGCTCGATCTCGCCGGAAACCTTGTCGCGGTAGTCCGTGTAGAATTTCACGGCGAGCTTTTTGCCGAATTTGTACACGCCAAAGGCGAGTATCGCAAAGTTGATGAGGTTAAAGAGTAAACTCCACTCAAACGATAACATTTGTCAGTCACCCCTCCTTTCTGCTGTCTTTCTTTTCTTGCTCATTCGCTCATGAGCCTTTCTGCCAGTGCCTTTGCCATCTCGTCCTTATCGGAATCGAGCTGCGCTCTGGCGTCCTTTGCCATTGCGTCCACGCGCGCCTTTGCGTCCTTGCGCTCATCGGCGTTCTCGGCGGTGAGGCGGCGGGCGTACTCCTCGCGCTTCTTGCCGTCCTCCGCTCTCTGACGGGCGAGTATTGCCTTCGCCTCGTCGCGGCTGGCGGCTTTGTCCGCCTCGACGCGCGCCTGATTGGCGGCGGCATCGTCCTTGGCGGCGCGCTCTGTCTCAAGCGCCGCGTCTATGCGCGCCTGACGCTCCGCCATGAATTTCGTGACGGGCTTATAAAGGAACTTATCAAGAATGAACAGCAAAACGAAGAAGCTGACTATGGTGAGAACAAGCTCTGAAATATTGATACTCAGCATATTTATCTCCTTCAGCCGCCTTTATGTACTCACGAGCACCCCTGCCGGCGGCAGACACGGGGCAACGCACACCGCGCATGCGCGCGGCTGGGTTCTTATCCGAGCTTGGAAACGAGAATGAAGGAAATCAGCAGACCGTAAATAGTCAGAGCTTCCAGAATACCGAGGGAGAGGATAAGCGTAGAGCGGATGTCCTTGAAGCACTCCGGCTGACGGGCGATGGCTTCCATAGCTCTGGAAGCGGCAAGACCCTGACCAATGCCGGGGCCGATGGTGCTCAGACCGATGGCGAGAGCCGCGGCCAGTGCGATCAATCCTTGGGTAATGTCCATTGTTTTATCTCCTTTTTATTTAATTACTCTTAATCTTCACCGGCGGCTTCCGAAATGTAAATCGAAAGCAGCATGGTGAACACCAGTGCCTGTATCAGGCAGAACAGCAGCGACAGCACGTTCATCAGCAGCGGGGCGATCACGGGGAACAGCTTGTAGAGGTTTTCCGTGACCATTTCTTCGCCGTAGAGGTTGCCGTAAAGTCGCAGAGCCAGAGAGAACGGACGGGTGAACTGCTCAATGATGGTCAGCGGCAGCATCACGCTCAAAAACGACTTCAGATAGCCGCCCACGCCGCGTTCCTTGACACCGACGGTGTGGATGGTGAAGAAGCCGACAAGCGCCAGCGCCGCAGTGACCGAGAGGTTCGCCGTTGGGACTTTAAAGCCCTTGTAGTGACCCGCGCCGGGGATCAGACCGGAATAGTTGCTGACAATGATGAAGATAAAGAGCGTGGCGAGCACCGGGAAATATTTCTGCGCCATTTTCGCGCCGAGAATATCGCCGTAGTACCCCTGAAGCTTGCTCACGACCTGCTCCGCGATATTCTGAAGCGGACCGGGCACATCCTTCATGTTCCTCGTGGCAAGGATGGACAGCACCGCCAGCACCGCGATTATCACCCACATTGTCACGACCGTGCCGGTGATCTCCACAGGACCGATCGAGAACAGGACGCTACTTGTTTCTTCCATCTTATCACCTCCATTTGCTAAAATTTTTTGCCGTGGTTTTTTGCTGCCGGCACACTATATAATCTGCACGGACATTATAAAATGCGCCGCAATAAATTGTAAAGTCCAATTCGTACAAGTGCCATAAAATTGCATTTATAGACTGTAAAGTACAATTTATTTAAGATAAATGCAAAAATTTCTATATGGGCGGCATTCCGTGCACACCGCCGCATCGTCACCGCCTAAAGCGGCTCTTTTTGCAAAGAATATAATACCATTCCTCCGCCGCGTTTTCAACACATTTTATCGCACACTTGCGCCGTTTTGTGAAATAAGCGCACTTTGGGGGCGTTTTTTTAACGCTTTCGTTTGCATTTCCGCGCATACGTAAACTCTTGTCAACGAAAATTGAAGCGCAGTTGAATAAACGTTGAATTTGCGCTGCGATTTGGGGCGATAAAAGCCAATACTGCTATCCGTAAAACCAAAGATTCTAGCAGACAGCAGTATTATATCTAGTATTATATCTTATATATTATTATCGAACCAAGCGCAATATTGCATCGCCGTAGTCGGCGCAGGTCGCGCCGTCGGGCTGCCCCGTGATGACAACGGGGCAGGTGTCGAGCGCCGCCTCCAGCTTCTCCGCCGCAGATGTGCGCCCGATGTGCCGCAGGAGCATTGCCTCCGCCTTCAGGATGCTTTGGGGATTGGCATAAGCGCCCATGCCGCGCTCGATCATGCGCGGGGCAGAGCCGTGGATGGCTTCAAACATGGCGTAGCGGTCGCCGAGGTTGGCACTGCCCGCCGTGCCGACACCGCCCTGAATCTGCGCCGCCTCGTCGGTGATGATGTCTCCGTAGAGGTTGGGCAGCAGCAACACCTGAAACTGACTGCGGATATTCTCGTTGACGAGATTTGCCGCCATGATGTCAATGTAATAATCATCGACCGTGATTTCGGGATAATCCTTCGCCACCTCGTGACAGACGGCGGTGAACTTCCCGTCCGTCTTTTTGAGAATATTTGCCTTCGTGATGACGGATACGCGCGTTTTGCCGTTGCGGCGCGCGTAGTCAAACGCCGCGCGGGCGATGCGGCGCGTTCCGGGGTCGGTCGTGACCTTGAAGTCCACCGCCATGCCGGGCAGCTCCACCCCGCGGCTGCCGAGGGCATACTCCCCCTCCGTATTCTCGCGGAAGAACATCCAGTCGATGCCCTGAGCCGGAATTGTCACGGGGCGGACGTTGGCATAGAGATCCAGCGCGCGGCGCAGCTTCACGTTCGCGCTCTCAAGACTGCCGCCCATAGGCGTTGTCGTCGGTCCCTTGAGCAGCACGTCGCAGTCCATAATCTCTGCAAGCACATCGTCCGGGACTGCCTGCCCGCATGCCAGCCGGTTTTCGAGCGTGAGGCCGCGAATGCGCCGCAGCGCGATGCTGCCGCGCGCGATCTCCTCCGCCAGCAGCTGCTCCAGCACGCGCACCGCCTGCTCCATGATAACAGGTCCGATGCCGTCGCCGTCCGCAAGACCGACGGTCACCGTCTCCTTTGCCGCATAGTCCACCCGCTCGGCCGTCATTGCCGCCGTGCGGGCACTCTGCTCCTCAAGCAGCCTGCGAAACTGCGCGCAGGCAAGATCCAGCTCGTTCATACCTTGTGCTCCTTTGTATAGTTCAGCAGTCCTCCGGCGAGCAGGATGGACTGCTGCCGTTCGGTGAGGCTGCACACAACGGGGTAGGCTCTGCCCGCCGCCGTATCCGTCAGCTCAAGCCTCCCCACCGCCATGCCGCCGCGTATATTCTCAATGCTCAATCGCGCGCCCTGCTGCAGCGCGTCATAGTCCGCGGGATTTTCAAACGTCAGCGGCAGGATGCCCGCATTGATGAGATTTGCCGCATGGATGCGCGCAAAGCTTTTCGCCACGACGCAGCGGATGCCCAGATACATCGGCACGAGCGCCGCGTGCTCGCGCGACGAGCCCTGACCGTAGTTGCCGCCGGCAACGATGATTCCGTCACCCGCCGCCTTGGCACGCTCCGGGAAGCTTGGGTCACATACCTGAAAGCAGAACTCCGACAGCTTCGGGATATTCGAGCGGTACGGCAGAACCTTTGCCCCCGCCGGCATGATGTGGTCGGTGGTGATATTGTCGCCCACCTTGAGCACGAGCTCCGCCGAAAGCGTGTCGGCAAACGGACGACTCTTGGGGAAGGGCTTGATATTCGGTCCGCGCAGCACCTCCACCGCGTCCGCCTCATCCGCCCGGGCGGGCGGAAGCACGGCGCTGTCGTCTATGCGGAAGTGTTTTGGCAGAGTGACAGCCGGCATCGTGCCGAGTGTGCGCGGGTCGGTGATGCAGCCGGTGAGCGCGGCGGCGACGGCAGTCTCCGGGGAGACGAGATAGACCTGTGCGTCCTTTGTGCCGCTGCGGCCGAGGAAGTTGCGGTTGAACGTGCGCAGGCTCACACCGCCGGAGTTCGGCGAGAAGCCCATGCCGATGCACGGACCGCAGGCGCATTCGAGCACGCGCGCGCCGGCGGCAAGTATGTCGGAGAGCGCGCCGCAGTCGGCAAGCATGGTCAGCACCTGCTTTGAGCCCGGCGAGACTGACAGGCTCACCCCGGGGGCAACGGTTTTGCCGCGCAGCAGAGCCGCGACCTTGAGCATATCCTGCAGGGATGAGTTCGTGCACGAGCCTATGCAGACCTGATCGACCCTTGTGCCCGCAAGCTCACTGACGGGAAGCACATTGTCCGGGCTGTGCGGGCAGGCAATCATGGGCTGCAGCGTGTCAAGGTCGATGGTAATAACGCGGTCGTATACCGCGTCCGGGTCGGCGGAGAGGGGCGTGTAGTCGCCCTCCCGCCCCTCGGCGGCGAGAAACGCGCGCGTGACCTCGTCCGACGGAAAGATTGAGGTCGTTGCGCCAAGCTCCGTGCCCATGTTCGTGATCGTGGCGCGCTCCGGCACGGACAGCGACGCGATGCCGGGTCCGCCCCATTCGATGATCGCGCCGACACCGCCCTTGACCGATAATATCCGCAGCAGCTCCAGACTGATGTCCTTGGCGGTGACATAGGGGCGCAGCGTCCCTGTGAGGTTGACGCGGAGCATTTTCGGCATGGTGATATAGTACGCGCCGCCGCCCATAGCGACCGCAACGTCGAGCCCGCCTGCGCCGAACGCCAGCATGCCGATGCCGCCGCCGGTGGGCGTGTGGCTGTCGGAGCCGATGATCGTCCTGCCGGGCTTGCCAAAGCGCTCAAGATGCACCTGATGGCAGATGCCGTTGCCGGGGCGGGAGAAGTATACGCCGTGCTTGCGCGCGACGGTTTGCAGATAGCGGTGGTCGTCCGCGTTTTCAAAGCCGGATTGAAGCGTGTTGTGATCGACGTATGCCACGCTCAGCTCGGTTTTCACGCGCGGAATGCCCATCGTCTCAAATTCCAGATACGCCATGGTGCCCGTAGCATCCTGCGTGAGCGTCTGGTCGATGCGCAGAGCGATCTCGCTGCCGGGGGTCATGTCGCCGTGCAGCAGATGGGCGCGGATTATTTTTTGAGCAAGAGTTTCACTCATAATGCTTCATCCTCTCGATTATGCTTTTCTTTGCGTTCTCGGTGTGCTCCGCCGTAAGCGCGGCAGCGCGATCCGCATCGCCGTCGGCGATGGCATCGAAGATGGCGCGGTGCTCCTGCACGACCTGCGCCATGCGCGTCTCGTCGTCGATGGAGACCTTGCGATAGCGGCGGGTCTTGCGGTGCAGCGGCACGAGAGTGTCGCAGATGACGGTGTGCCCGCTCATCTCGCAGATGGCATCGTGGAACTGATCGTCCATCTCGCGCAGATGCTCGGTGTCATGACGGGTAAAGTAAAATTCCTGAAGATCCATGATGTGGCGCAGGCGCTTCAGCTCCTCCGGGGTCATGCTCTTTGCCGCATAATACGACGCGAGCCCCTCGATACGGCAGCGGATATCCATGATGTCGAGCATATCCTCGCGCGTAATGCCCAGCACGACCGAGCCCTTGCCGCTGTCGGCGATAAGATGCTCCTGCGCCAGACGGCGCAGCGCCTCGCGGATGGGCGTTCGGCTCACATCGAGCTGCTCGGCAAGCTTCAGCTCGGTGAGCACCTCGCCGCGCGGGTACACACCCTGGATTATATCGGCTTCCAGCCTCTCAAACACCTGGTCTGCAAGCGTGACGGAATGAAAATCCTTCATGTGACACCCCCGATCAGTCCCGCGCAAAGCGGCCGGGAGCCAGCTCCGCTATCTTGCTCTCAAGCTCCTTGTTGGACAAAACGGTCTGACGGCCGTCCTCATATTCGGCATCGACCCAAGCCTTCAGCGCAGTCACAAGCGGGTCGTGCTTGTCGATGCGCGCCTCATCGCTCAGGCGGTAGTTCTGGTTGATCCAATAGGCTATGCCGGCAAGCCCGGAGGTCTTGCCGATCTGCACGGCGGCAGGACGGTTGAGCAGCTTCTCCGTGTCAAAGATTGTGTATATCTCGGCATCCTTGAGCAGCCCGTCGGCGTGGATGCCGGCGCGCGTGACGTTGAAGTCGCGCCCGACAAACGGTGTCATAGGCGGAATGTCGTAGCCGATCTCATGCCGGAAGTAGTCGGCGATCTCCGTGATGACGGTCGGATCCATGCCGTCCAGCGAGCCGCGCAGAGACGCATACTCGAACACCATCGCCTCCAGCGGTATGTTGCCCGTACGCTCGCCGATGCCGAGCAGCGAGCAGTTGACCGCGCACGCACCGTAGAGCCACGCGGTCGAGGCGTTGACGACCGCCTTGTAAAAGTCATTGTGCCCGTGCCATTCCAGACACTCGCTCGGCACGTCGGAATAATGCTGCAAGCCGTAGACGATGCCTGCCACGCTGCGCGGCAGCGCCGCCTCCGTGTAGGGGATGCCGTAGCCCATAGTGTCGCACGCGCGTATCTTGACGGGTATGCCCGCCTGCTGCGAAAGCTTTTGCAGCTCGTTGACAAACGGCACAACAAAGCCGTAAAAGTCTGCGCGCGTGATGTCCTCCAAATGGCAGCGCGGAACCACGCCTGCCTCAAACGCATCGCTGACCGTGGCAAGGTAATAGTCCATCGCCTGGCGGCGTGTCATCTTCATCTTTTTGAAGATGTGATAGTCGCTGCAGCTGACGAGGATGCCGGTCTCGCGGATACCGAGGTCACGCACAAGGTGGAAATCCTCCTTCGTGGCGCGGATCCATGTCGTGATCTCCGGGAATTTCAGCCCCAGTTCCTGACACTTTTCCAGCGCCTGACGGTCTTTTTTGCTGTAAATAAAAAATTCCGTCTGCCGGATGATGCCGTAAGGTCCGCCGAGCTTGGACAGAAGCTTGTAGATGTTCACGATCTGCTCGACCGTGTACGGCTCTACCGACTGCTGACCGTCGCGCAGGGAGGTGTCTGTGATCCATATCTCCTCCGGCATATTGATCGGCACACGTCTGTGGTTGAACGCCACCTTCGGCACTGCACCCTGAGTGTAAATATCGCGCTGCAGGTTCGGCTCCTCCACGTCCTGAAGCGAATATTTGTATGACTTCTGCTCCAGCAGGTTTGTTTTCCCGGATATTTCGAGCATGACAAGGTTTCCTCCTAACTTTGTATTATTGTATACAATTATACATCAAATGTGTCACTTGTCAACGCCGCAAATATTACTAATAGTGATATTAAAAAAGCCCTGCTTTTATTGAATATGTTTGTTATATGCGGGTCTGTCCGCGCTTACCCGAATCTGCGGGCGTAGCCGCAGCGGCGGCACAGCTCCTCCGCCGCACGGCGGGAGGAGAAGCCGTCGTATATTGCGCGGGCTCTGCCGCTTGACACGATGTCGTCCATGCTGCTGTCAAAGAGATTGCCGAGGGCGAGCTCACCGTCATGGTCAAGACAGCACGGCACGACCGTACCGTCGGCGAGCACGCCGATTTGGTCGCGCAGACCGTAGCAGAACACGCGCTCTCCCCCGTCCTCGGCTGTCATGTCCGGCCAGTCGAAGCGCTCTCCGTGCTCTAGCCACACGCGCTCCGCCAGTCCTGCGCTGTGCCGCGCCTCGCGCCACGGGCGCGGAAAGTGCTCGGCAAGGATATTCTCAATGTCGGCATTGAGGGCGTTCAGCCCGTTCCCGTTCCACAGGCGCAAAACGCACAGCTTCCCCGCCGCGTTCATTTGCGCGGCGAAGGCGGCGCAGCGGTTTATATAACCGTCAAGCTCTCCGCCGGTGTTTGCCTCGAAGGATTGGAGCGAGATGTTGACCTTGTGCACGGCGGAGGCATAAATCAGCGCGCCGCCGCGCTCATCAAGAAGCGTGCCGTTCGTCGTGACGATGACGCGAAAGCCAAGCGCCCCCGCCTCGTCGAGCAGAGAGGGCAGCTCCGGGTGCAGCAGCGGCTCTCCCATGAGATGGAGATAGAGATAGTCAGTATACGGTCTTAACCGCGCGGCGAGCACGGCGAACTCCTCGCGCGTCATGAACCGCGGGGCGCGGCGCGTGCCGGGGCAAAAGGCACAGCGCAGATTGCAGACGTTTGTGATCTCAAGATAGGCTTTTTTGAATCGCATTGGGTGCACTCCGTTCGCACAGTAAAAGTACAGCCCGGCGCATACGTCCGGGCTGGGCAGTGTTTTTGTGGGGTATCAGAACATTCCGGGGAAGCCGGGCAGACCGCCGTTGAGCTTCGCCATGGACTGGCTTGTCTTGTCGTCGGCGAGCTTGAGCGCGCCGTTGACCGCAGCGAGGATCATATCCTGAAGCATTTCGACATCCTCTGGATCGACGACCTCGGGGTTTATCTCGATCGACTGAAGCTCGCGCGTGCCGATGATGGTCGCCTTTACCGCGCCGCCGCCGGAGGTAAACTCAAACTTCGTCGATTCAAGCTCCTGCTGCATCTTCATAAACTCCTGCTGCATCTTCTGCGCCTGCTTCATCATGTTCATCTGTCCGCCGCCGGGATAGCCGCCGCGGAATCCGCCTTTTGCCATTTTCTTGTCCTCCGAAAAATTTTTATAATTATAATGTTATTTTACCAAAAACGCACACCGGGTGCGCGGTATTATATAAACCTGACTTCCTTGAATTTGCGCAGCTCGTCAACGCTGCGCTCCCCTTGCGTATCAGCGCCCATCTCGCCGAGAATGACGCGCACCTCGTGCCCGCACCTTCGGCTCGCCGCAGCGGCGAAGCTGTCAAGCACCTCCTGCCGGTTAAAGCGCCCGTACACAAAGCCGGGCAGACACTCCATGCGGAGAACGCCGTTTTCCATTCTGCCGCGCACCTTCGCGCTGTCGCTCAGCACATAGCGCAAATCGGGCGTAAGCCTCGGCGCGACTGCCTCGCACACCGCGCGCCAAAGCCCGTCGGCAGGGGGAGGCGGCGCGGGCGGCTCATCCTCCGGCAGCGGGGGCGCTTCCTCTGCGGGCGGGGCGGGTTCACGCTCCGGCGCGGGAGGCGCGGTGGGCGCAGGGGGCGCACTTGGTGCAGGCGGCACAGATACGCTCGCAGGGGCGGGCTTTTGCGCCGAGGGCGCGGTCTGTACAGGCTCCGCCGCCGTCGGCGGCGCGGGGGGCGGCACGGGCGTAGGCGCGGCGGTGCCCGCCGCGGCGACCTCCAGCCGTGATATGCGCGCGCGCAGAGCGTTCACGTCCTCCCCCAGCGTGTTGTCGCACAGGGAGATGAGGCACAGCTCCACCACGGTCTTGGGGTTTTTCGCCTCGCGTAGCTGCGCGGAATAGCGCTGAACGGTCTCCAGTGCGCAGATAAGCTCCTCGCGCGTCATGCGCCCGGCAAAGTCCGCGAGCTCCGCCGCGTCATAGCCGCCGGTGAGCAGGCTTGTGCCGCTCTTCGAGGCGACGGCGGTGATGAGTACATCGCGCAGAAGCGTGGCAAGCTCCTTGAGGAACGTGGCTGGGTCTTTCCCGTCCATCCACAGCGCGGAAAACTCCTCCAGCGCGGCGGGCGTGTCATGGCGCAGAATATGACAGAGCATGTCCGTGATGCGCTTGTTGCCCGCAAGCCCCATCGCGGAATACACCGCCGGCGAATCTATCTTCTCATAAGCCGAGCACTGATCCAGCAGGCTGAGCGCGTCGCGCACGCCGCCGTCCGCCAAGCGGGCGATAAGCTCCGCCGCGTCATGTGTGAGCGAAAACTGCTCCTGTCGGGCGATATACTCCAGATACTCCGCGATCTGCGGCGTGTCGATGCGGCGAAAGCTGTGCCGCTGGCAGCGGGAAAGTATCGTGGCTGGGACCTTTTGCAGCTCCGTCGTGGCGAGAATGAACATCAAATGCTCCGGCGGCTCCTCAAGTATTTTCAACAGGGCGTTGAACGCCGAGGCGGAGAGCATATGCACCTCGTCGATGATGTACACGCGCTTTTTCACCGCAGCCGGCGAGAACACCGCCTCCTCCCGCAGGGCGCGGACATTATCCACACCGTTGTTGGACGCGGCATCCAGCTCCACCACGTCGAGCACGGAGCCGTCCGCAATGCCCCGGCACGCCGGGCACTCCCCGCAGGGGTTGCCGTCCACCGGGTGCTCGCAGTTGACCGCCTTGGCGAGAATGCGCGCGCAGGTGGTCTTGCCCGTGCCGCGCGTGCCGATGAAAATATAGGCATGCGACAAGCGCCCGGACTTCACCTGATTTTTCAGCGTCTCGGTAATATGCTTTTGTCCGACGACCTCGTCAAAGGTCTGCGGCCGCCATTTGCGGTACAGCGCCTGATACATGGTGCACCCTCTTTCATGAAACGCCGACGGATATAGTGATGGCTCTTGACAAGACTGCACACCCGACTTTGAATAATGGGCTATGCCCGTTACGCCGGCAGCCGGCTCGAACCCGGCTGCCTCGCGGCACACGAAAAACACCGCTTAATGCTGCTCGGTTCCCCGCCTGACATGGTTCACGGGTTTCCGTTGCGCGAGACCGGGTCGTCATCACTGCTTACCGGAGTCAGACGACACAGCGCACATCCTCGGTCGGGAATTCATCCCTGCTTTAGCGGATTGCAGGTCACAGGGCACCGCTGGCTCCCCGACTAGTGCAGCCTTGTCAAAAGCCACGATTGATATATTACTACATCTTTTAAAATTTATCAAGATTTATATCAAGTTTTTCTTTACAAATTAAAAATTTGTGCTATAATGAACAAGCTGTCGAATGAAACAGCGCAGTGCACATTTGGGCCCGTAGCTCAGCTGGGAGAGCGCACGGTTCGCATCCGTGAGGTTCGAGGGTTCGATCCCCTTCGGGTCCACCACGAAGTCCGCCGTAATTCTGATAGAATTGCGGTGGGCTTTTTCTATACCCTTACGGCGGCTGTTCTTCTATCTATATTATTGAGCTCCCGCAGCCTCAACGTCTGCGGGAGCTGCTTTTTTCAGCGTCTTGCGGGTATTCGCGCCACGGTTTATACGGATATCATATCAAATATCGAATCGTCGTTTTCTATCCAGTCGCTGACCATTATGGTCTTGTACTCCGTCGCGGTCACGCGGATAACGACGCGCTCTATCCCGGCGTTTATTATCTGCCGCTTGCACATGGAGCAGCTCATCGCGTCATTCAAAAGCTCGCCCGTGCGCGCGTCGCGCCCGACAAGGTAGAGCGTCGCGCCGATCATGTCGCGCCGGGAGGCGGAAATGATGGCGTTCGCCTCGGCATGGACGCTGCGGCACAGCTCATAGCGCTCGCCGGAGGGAATATTGAGCGTCTCGCGCGTGCATACGCCCAAATCGCTGCAATTGCGCCGCCCGCGCGGTGCGCCGTTATAGCCTGTGGAAATTATCTCGTCGCTGCGCACGATTATCGCGCCGTATCTGCGTCTGAGGCAGGTGGAGCGCTCCAAAACGGAGTCGGCAATGTCAAGATAATAGTTTTGCTTGCTGGTGCGGCTGTCCATGATACGTCCTCCCGTGGGTATATTTTTTATTATTTGGGTATGTTTTTTATTATTATAGTATAAGTGCCGCGCAAAGGCAAGAAGAAAAGAACGTCGGGCATATTTCCGAGTTTCGCATTTGTCTATGGATTTTTGCGCCATGCTGTGCTATACTGCAAATAATGAACAAGAGAAATTATCAAAAAGAGCTTGAGCGGATAATACAAAAGCGCGGCAGGCGTATGCCGCGCGTGCTGCTGCATAGCTGCTGCGGCCCGTGCTCAAGCGCCGTGTTGGAATATCTGACGCAATATTTTGACGTAACGCTGCTGTGGTACAACCCCAACATCTACCCCAAGGAGGAGTTCGATCGCCGCTTCAAGGCGCAGGTGGAGCTCATCGAGAAGATGGGGCTCGCCGACCGGGTGAGCGTGCTGGCAGAGCCGTGGAAGAGCGAGGACTATTACGCGCGCATAAAGGGGCTGGAGGCAGAGCCGGAGGGCGGAAGGCGCTGCGCGGAGTGCTTCCGCGTCCGCCTTTTGGAGGCGGCGCGCCTCGCCAGGCATTACGGCTTTGACTATTTCTGCACAACGCTGACCCTCTCGCGCCACAAGAATGCCGAGCTTATCAACACGCTCGGTGAGGAGATAGGGCGCGCCGCCGGGGTAAGCTGGCTGCCGTCGGACTTCAAAAAGCGCGACGGGGAGAACCGCTCGGTCGAGCTGAGCGAGAAGCACGGCATATACCGGCAGCTGTACTGTGGGTGTGAATTCTCGCTGCACCGCAGGGAGGACATTGCGGCAGAGCGTGCCGCCGCGCAAAACAACAGTGATAATGAGGAAAGCCTGACCCATGAATAATAAGACCCGTGTTCTTTGTGTTTCCGCCGCCATCGGCGCGGCTTACGCCGTCATGACCGTCGTCCTCGCGCCGATAAGCTACGGCGCGGTGCAGTTCCGCGTGTCGGAGGCTCTGTGCATTCTGCCGCTGTTCATTCCCGGAACGGCTTGGGGGCTCGCCGCCGGCTGCGTGCTGGCAAACCTCCTGACAGGCAATATATTTGACATCATCTTCGGCTCGCTCGCCACGCTCGCCGCCGCGTTCTGCACCGCCGCCATCGGCAAACGCGGCAGCACCCGCCTTATAACGCTCGCTGGCTGCATGATGCCGGTGGTGTTCAACGCCGTCGTCGTGGGCGCGGTGATAACAGAGGCATATAACGGCATGGACATATTCTCGCACCTCGGCGTGTTCGCGCTCAACGCGGCACAGGTCGGGCTGGGTGAGCTTGGGGTAATGCTGCTCATCGGCTACCCGCTCGCGCGCTTTCTGCCGCGTCAGGCGTTTTTTACCGATTTTGTGAAAAAGTGCAGCTAACCACTAGCCACTGACCACTGACCACTAATCACTGACCACTAATAATCGTGAATGAAAGGAAAAGGAAAACATGAAAGTTCGGAAAGCCATAATCCCCGCCGCAGGGCTCGGCACAAGGCTTCTGCCCAACACGAAGAGCATCCCCAAGGAGATGCTGCCGCTGGTGGACAAGCCCGTCATTCAGTACATCGTGGAGGAGGCGGTGTCCGCCGGTGTTGAGGAGATACTCATCATCACCAACCGCGGCAAATCCCCCATTGAGGACTATTTCGACTACGCCCCCGACCTTGAGGAGCGCCTGATACGCGACGGCAAGGTCAAGGACGCGGAGACGGTGCGCCGCGTCGCCGACATGGCGGACATCTTCTTCCTGCGCCAAAAGGAGACGAAGGGTCTGGGGCACGCGGTGTGGCGCGCAAAAACCTTTGTCGGCGACGAGCCGTTCGCCATTCTCCTCGGCGACGACATCATGCTCTCGGAGAAGCCGGTCTTGAAGCAGCTCGTCGAGGCGGCGGAGGCAAACGAGTGCTCCGCCATCGCCATCCGCGAGCAGCCGGACAGCCAGATCACGAAATACTCCTCCGTCAAGCTTGAGGAGAAGCTGGGCGAGCGCATATACCGCATCAGCGACATGAACGAGAAGCCGACGCTTGAGGAGAAATTCTCCAACTTTGCCATCATGGGGCGTTATGTCCTCACGCCCGCCATCTTCGACATTCTCGGGCACACCGCCCCCGGGCGCAACAACGAGATACAGCTCACCGACGGCATGAAGGAGCTGTGCCGCAAGGAGAAAATGTGCGCGGTCGACTTTGAGGGCCGCCGCTACGACACCGGCAATCTCAAAGGCTATCTCGAATCCACCATCGACTTCGCGCTGCAAAACGAGGAGGCGGGCGAGTGGCTGCGCCGGTTCATCATCGAAAAGGCGGAAATGCTGAAATAAACTGTTGACAAAGCGCGGTCAAGGTACTATCATATCTTGCGGTAAAACAAAATAGCGGCCGATAAGACCGCAAGCAAAAGGGGTGCTGAGTAACTCTCGGCTGAGACGGGGCTAAATGAGGCTCCGAAACCCTCATACCTGATCCGGGTAATGCCGGCGTAGGAAACATAGAATACGTCAGTTAAGCGCAGGATCAAGCAATTCTTGACCCTGCGCTTTTTCGCGTATATGTGCTTCCTGAAAAATTTTTTATTTCACGGAGGTCAAAAAAGTGAAAAACTACTCCCATCTCAAGCTTCGCGCCCTGTGCGAGGGCGCTGTCCTCGTGGCTCTGGCGCAGGTGCTGGGCTACATCAAGCTCTTTGAGCTGCCGCAGGGCGGCTCGGTGTGTCTGAGCATGCTGCCGATATTCATCTACTGCGCGCGCTGGGGCTTCGGTCCGGGCATGCTGGCAAGCTTCGCCTTCAGCCTTTTGCAGCTTTTGCTCGACGGCGCTTACGCCTGGGGCTGGCAGTCGATGCTGGGCGACTACATCGTCGCGTTCACGGTGCTGGGGCTGGCTGGGCTGTTCCACGGGAAGAAGAACGGCTTCTTCATCGGCTCTGCCGTCGGCTCCGCCGCGCGCTTTCTCGTGCACTACATCGTCGGCGTGGTCGTCTGGGGCGAATATATGCCGGAGACGTTTTTCGGCATGACCATGACCACCCCGTGGTTCTACTCCGCGCTCTACAACGGCAGCTACATGATGCTCGACCTTGTGTTCTGCCTTGTTGTGGGCTGGCTGCTGTGGAAGCCGCTGGGCAAGTATATTCGCGGCGAGGATATCCCAGCAAAGGCATGATACTATCTGTATTTTTCGCGGCTGTCATGTTATAATGACAGCCGTGAGTTTTATTCGGAGGCAAGGTATGGACAATGAAAAGATATGCGCGATAATCTCCGGCGGGGAGTATGCGCCGATGGAGGGCATAGAGGAATGCGCCCTCACGATCGCATGTGACCGTGGCTATGTCCACGCGCGGCGCGCCGGGGTACACCCCGATATCATCCTCGGCGATTTTGACTCCTACTCCGGCGCGCTGCCGGATGGAACGGAGATACTGCGCCTGCCCGTGGAAAAGGACGACACGGACACCATGTCCGCCGTGCGCGGCGCGCTGGAGCGCGGCTATCGGCGCATACGCATATACTGCGCGCTCGGCGGGCGGCTCGACCATCTCTATGCCAACATTCAAGCCGGCGCGTTCGCCGCAGCGCACGGCGCGCGCGCGGAGCTTATCGGCGGCAATGCGCACATATACGTGCTGCCCGGCGGGGAGATAACTCTGCCGTACCGGCAGGGGTGGTCGCTGTCGGTGTTCGCGGTGACGGACGAGGTGCGCGGCGTGAGCATAACGGGGGCAAAATACCCGCTCTCAGATGCCGTCATCACCAACACCTTTCCCATCGGCACGAGCAACGAATGGCTGCCCGGAGAGGCGGTCACCGTGCGCGCGGAGAAAGGCATATACGCCGTAATGCTCTGCCGCATGCCGCAGCGCCCCGCCGAAAGTGAAAAAATGTGATTTTTCCTGTTGACAAGGCAGTTTATTTTAATGTATAATCAACACTCGACAGCGCTGTGCGCTGTCGAAGAATTGTCAACTGCTTCGGGGGCGACCCCGATGTTGAGTATTAACCTGAAAGGAGTGCCAGACAATGTTACGTACCTACCAGCCCAAGAAGATCCAGCGCAAGAAAGAGCACGGTTTCCGCAAGAGAATGAAGACCTCCAACGGCCGCAAGATCCTTGCCCACCGCAGAGCAAAGGGTAGAGCAAAGCTCAGCGCCTGATCCCTCCCCGGCACGTGAGCAGGTTCTAAAAGGAAATATTTTTCAGGGCGGAGCGATCCGCCCTAGTTGTGTTTACAGCAAAAAGGAGCTTCCGCCTTGAACGTCAGATGCACGCTAAAAAAGAACAGTGATTTCAGACGGCTGTACTCCAAGGGCAAAAGCGCGGTGAACCCCTATATGGCGGTGTACTGCCGCCGCAACGGGCGCGGCGTGAACCGCGCGGGCTACACCGTGTCAACAAAGCTCGGTCATGCCGTCGTGCGCAACCGCGTGCGGCGCAGACTGCGCGAGATATACCGCCTCAACTCCCCCGCTCTCAAGGGCGGATGGGACATTGTCGTCGTCGCGAGAATGCGCGCCGTCGGGGCGGATTATAAAAAGCTGGACGCGGCATTCATCGATGCCTGCGGCAAGCTTGGGCTCATGCGGGAGGCGCAGCCATGAAGCGTCTCATGCTCGCGCTCATCCGCTTTTACAGAAGGTATATCTCCCCCAACCGCCCGCCCTGCTGCCGCTTTGTCCCCACCTGCTCGCAGTACGCAATGGAGGCGATAGAGAAATACGGTGCCTTGAAAGGCGGCGCTCTCGCCCTCCGGCGCATTTTGCGGTGTCATCCTTTCCACGGAAAGGATTATGACATCTACGACCCCGTCCCATGAAGAAACTATAAACACATCAAGGAGAAACTATGTGGGCAGCAATTACTAAGCCCTTTGCGTGGCTTATGGTCAAGCTCTATGAGCTGACCGGAAATTACGGTGTGTCCGTCATATTCTTCGCGCTCGTCGTCAACCTCATTCTGACCCCGTTCATGGCGAAGAGCAAGAAGGGCATGATGCGCACCTCTCGTCTCCAGCCCCAGATCCAAGAGATCCAGCGCAGGCACGAGGGCAACCCCCAGAAGCTCAACCAGGAAATGCAGAAGCTCTATCAGGAGAACGGCGCGAACCCCATGTCCGGCTGTCTGTGGTCCCTCATTCCTTTCCCCATCCTCATCGCCCTTTACAGCGTCATCCGTCAGCCGCTCACGCGCATGATGTTCGTCACGCAGGACGTTGTGGACGCTATCCAGACCTACTTTGTCGATGCGGGGCTCTACACCGTCCCCGCCAAGACCGACGCTTATTTCGAGATAAAGCTCACGGAGCTGGCGCACCGCTACTGGCAGCCGCTCCATGACGCGCTCCCCGATCGGCTCACCGGGCTTATCGACGTTGACTTCGGCTTTATCGGTCTTAACCTCGGCAGTCAGCCGCAGTGGAACTTCATGTTCAAGACCGATTGGAGCGATGTGAGCGTGTGGCTGCCCGCACTGGGGCTGTTCCTCATTCCGTTCATCTCCGCTTTCCTCTCCTGGGCATCCATGAAGATCTCCAACGCCATGAACCCGCAGACCGGCAATGAGCAGGCGCAGGCTTCCATGAAGAGCATGAGCATCATGATGCCGCTGATGAGCGTGTGGATCTGCTTTGTCATGCCCGCCGCAATGGGTATCTACTGGATCGCTAACAGCGTTTTCGGGCTTATCCGTGACTTCATCCTCACAAAGGTGTACACCAAGAAGCTCGACAAGGAGGATGCGGAGCGCATCGCCGCCAGAAGCGCCAGAGAAAAGGAGCTTGAGGCAAAGCGCCTTGAGACCGAGCGTCTGCGCGCCGAGGGCAAGACCGAGAAGAACGCCAACACCAGCAAGAAGAAGATGCAGGCCGTCGAAAAGCAGAAGAGCGACGAGCGCAAGGCCGCGCTCGACCGCGCCGACAGAGCCGCCCGCCGCGAGAGACTTGGCATAAAGGACAATGAGCTTCCCCCCTCTCAGGTCGGCAGCCGCCGCTATGCGCGCGGACGCGCCTACGTCCCCGACCGCTTCACCAACCCCGAAAACGCCGAGGAGGCGACGCTCGCCGCCGCTGCGGAGTCGGAGTTTGCCCCCGCGATCGACGAGAGCATTCCCGATGACATCACCGCCGTCGAGACCGCCCCGGTCGAGGACGAGATCGCAGCCGCCGAGAGCACCGAAAATGCCGAGGCTGTCGAGAGCGATGAAAGCGCCGAAACCGGCGAGCGCACCGAGGAGCCTGTCTCCGAGGAGAGCAAAGAAGAATAACTAGGAGTAACGACATTATGATAAAAACTTTGGAAAAGTCCGGCCGCACCGAGGACGATGCCATCAATGCGGCACTCAAGGAGCTTGGGCTTGACCGCGACGACGTGTCCGTCGAGATAGTCGCGCGCGCGAAATCCGGCTTTCTTGGTATTGGCGCTTCCCCCGCAGTCGTCCGCGTGAGCTATGAAGCCCCGGACGAAAAGCCCGCCCCTTCCCCCGCTCCCGTGAGCACTCCCGCAAGTGCAAAGGCGGCAAAGTCGACCCCTGCCCCCGCCGCACCCACCGCCGCCGCAGCAGCGGACGAACCGGCGGAGTACGCCGCGATCCGCACGTTCCTGTCGGGTCTGCTTGAGCGCATGGGTGTCAAGGCGGACATCGCCATCTCCCCGCGCGAGAACGGCGGCATCAACGTCGACCTCTCCGGCAGCGGCATGGGCGCGATCATCGGCCGCCGCGGCGAGACGCTCGACGCTATACAGCATCTGACCAACTATGCCGTCAACCGCGGCATCGACACTCATCTGCACATCAGCGTCGATGCGGAGAACTACCGCAGCAAGCGTGAGGAATCGCTCACAAGGCTCGCCGAGAAGATGGCGGAAAAGGCGATAAAGTACAAGCGCAGCATGGCGCTTGAGCCGATGAACTCCTACGAGCGTCACGTCATTCACACGGCGCTGCAAAACTACGAGGGTGTCACGACCAGCTCCACCGGCGTTGAGCCGAACCGCCGCGTCGTCGTGTCCTGCGTCAGAGGCGAGGACAGCCGCGCCTACCGCGGCGGCGACCGCCGTGACCGCCGCGATGCCCCGCGCGCAAGCGCAAGCACCGCCGCAAAGGTGAGCACCGGCGAGAGCAGCCCCGCGCCCGCGCCCGCCGTTGAGCCCGCCCCCTCTGCCAACAAGCCGCAGAGCCGCGAATGGGCATGACCCGTTGACTTTACGCTTTGTTCATTATTTCGCTCTTTTTTGTTAATCATTTTATGTTAAATAATATGTGCATTGCACATCGGAGGATGAAACGATGATATTTGACAATGTAAGAGACGCACTCGCCCAGCAGTTTGAGATCGACCCCGAGAGCATCACTATGGACACCAGTCTTATTGACGATCTCGGCGCGGACTCCCTCGACGTTGTGGAGCTTATCATGTCCCTGGAGGATCTGTTCGGCGTTTCCATCAGCGACGATGAGGCGGCGCAGCTTACGACCGTGCGCAAGATCGTCGACTATCTTGAAAAGCTCAAATAATTTTCACGTGCTTTTGAGAGGAGGGAGCGGCTGCTCCCTTCTCTTTTATCCCCCGCAGCCATGCTGTTATCCCATTATCCCTGAAAGGATGTGACCGCTTTTTATGATAAAGCAGCTTTTGAAAAGCGTGCGAGAATACAAAAAGCCCACTGTTATCACTGTCATCCTCATGGTGTTCGAGGTCATCATCGAGGTCGTCATTCCCTTTATCACCGCCAACCTCGTCAATGATATCAAGGCGGGCGCGGAAATGAGCGAGGTCGTGCACACGGGGCTCATCCTCGTCGCGATGAGCTTTGTGTCGCTCGGCTGCGGCTCTGCCGGCGGCTTCACCTCCGCCCGCGCCTCCTCCGGCTTTGCCAAAAACCTGCGCCATGACGTTTTCGCCAAGGTGCAGAGCTTCTCGTTTGAGAACATAGATAAGTTTTCCACCGCGTCCCTCGTCACGCGCCTGACCACCGACATACAGAACGTGCAGTTTGCGTATATGCAGATTATCCGCACCGCGATACGCTCGCCGCTGATGCTCATATTCGCGATAGTCATGGCGTTTGCCATGGGCGGCAGGCTTGCGCTGACCTTCGTCATCGTCATTCCCCTGCTCGTCGTCGGTATGCTGCTCATCGCCAAGAAAGCGATGCCGGCGTTCCGCGCGGTGTTCAAGAAGTACGACAAGCTCAACGAATCCATCGAAGAGAACGTGCGCGCCATGCGCGTGGTCAAGAGCTTTGCACGCGAGGGCTATGAGAAGGAGAAGTTCGGCGCGGCATCGCGCAACATCTGCAAGGACTTCACCTATGCCGAGCGCGTCGTCGCGCTCAACGCCCCGCTGATGCAGGTGTGCATCTACTTTAACATGATCTTCATCCTCACCGTCGGCTCGAAGCTCATCGTCACGAGCGGCGGCACAACCATAGATGTCGGGCAGATCTCCGCCATGCTGACCTACGGCTTCCAGATACTCATGAGCCTTATGATGCTCTCGATGATCTATGTTATCCTCACCATGTCCGCCGAATCTGCCGAGCGTATAGGTGAGGTGCTGGCAGAGAAGCCCGCGCTGGCAAACCCCGAGAACCCCGTATACGACATTCCCGACGGCTCGATCGATTTTGACGGCGTGTCGTTCAAATACTCGCTCTCTGCGGAAAATTACACCCTGTCGAATATCAACCTGCACATTCCCTCCGGCACGACCGTCGGCATTCTCGGCGGCACGGGCTCGTCCAAGTCCACGCTTATCCAGCTTATCTCCCGCCTCTACGACGTGACCGAGGGCAGCGTGAAGGTCGGCGGGCACGATGTGCGCGAGTATGACCTTGCGTCGCTGCGCTCCGCCGTGGCTGTGGTGCTGCAAAAGAACACGCTCTTCTCCGGCACGATAAAGGAGAACCTCCGCTGGGGCAACCCGGACGCGACGGATGAGGAGCTCGTCGAGGCTTGCCGCCTCGCGCAGGCGGACGATTTCGTCCGCTCGTTCCCCGACGGGTATGACACGTATATCGAGCAGGGCGGCACAAACGTCTCCGGCGGGCAGAAGCAGCGGCTGTGTATCGCCCGCGCGCTGCTGAAAAAGCCGAAGGTGCTTATCCTTGACGACTCCACCAGCGCCGTCGATACGCGCACCGACGCGCTCATCCGCACGGGCTTTAGGGATTATATTCCCTCTACCACAAAGATAATCATTGCCCAGCGCTTCGCCTCCGTGCAGGATGCGGACGTTATCCTCGTCATGGACAACGGCACGATTGCCGACATGGGCACGCATGATGAGCTTCTCGCGCGCAGCCCCATCTACCGCGAGGTCTATGAGCAGCAGACGAACGGAGGTGAGGTCAGTGAATAAGAAAAAAGCAGTGTCCGGCGCGGATCTTCGCGCGCTCGGACGCACGATAAAGAAATTCTTCGCATACTACCCCCGTCTCGCGCCGCTGACCGTCGCGTGCATTCTCTTCTCCGCCATCGTCAGCTCCATTCCGTCGCTGTTCGTGCAGAATGTGCTGACCGTCGTTGAAAAGTGGTACACCACCGGCGATTGGGCATCCGCCAAGGCGGAGATCGTCCCCTATCTCATACTGCTCGGCGTGCTGTACGTGCTGTCCGTCGCGGCTCAGACGTTCTATACCCAGCTTATGGCGATAATGACGCAGGGCTTTCTCGACAAGCTGCGCCGCGAGGTGTTCGGAGGGATGCAGGATCTGCCAATAAAATACTTCGACACGCATAAGCACGGCGATATAATGAGCTATTACACCAACGATATCGACACGCTTCGCCAGCTTATCTCTCAGGCGCTCCCCTCGCTCATCCAGTCGGGCGCTATCGTGCTGACGGTGTTTGCGATAATGCTGTACTTCTCCGTATGGCTGACGCTGGTGCTGGTGCTGGGCGTGGTGGCAATGGCTGTCGTGTCCAAGCGGATAGGCGGCGGCTCGGCGCGCTACTTCCTCGACGCGCAGAAATACGTCGCGCATACCGAGGGCTTCGTGCAGGAGATGATGAACGGGCAGAAGGTCATCAAGGTGTTCTGCCACGAAGCTCAGAGCATAGAGGACTTCGACCGGCTCAATGAGGAGCTGTATGCCGCAAGCTTCCGCGCCAACGCCTATGCCAACACTCTCGGTCCCATCATCGGCAACATCGGCAACGTGCTGTATGTCGTGCTCGCGCTCGTGGGCGGCGTATTCATGATCGCGGGTGTGCCGAATGTCAGCTTTTCCGGGCTTGCGTTCGACGTGACCATACTTGTGCCGTTTTTGAACATGGCAAAGCAGTTTACCGGCAACGTCAACCAGCTCTCGCAGCAGATAAACGCCGTCGTCATGGCGGCGGCGGGCGCGCAGCGCATTTTCACCCTCGTCGATCAGCCCCCCGAGGCGGATGGCGGCTACGTCACCCTCGTCAACGCCGACATTGCCCCCGACGGCACGGTGACCGAAACGCCGGAGCGCACCGGGCACTGGGCATGGCGGCATCCGCACGGTGACGGGACGCTCACCTATACCGAGCTTCGCGGCGACGTGCGCATGGTGAATGTGGACTTCGCATACGAGGAGGGCAAGGACGTGCTGCACGATGTCAGCGTCTACGCCGAGCCGGGGCAGAAGGTCGCCTTTGTCGGCGCGACCGGCGCGGGCAAGACCACGATAACCAACCTCATCAACCGCTTTTACGACATTGCCGACGGCAAGATACGCTATGACGGCATAAACATCAACAAGATAAAGAAAGCCGACCTGCGCCGCTCGCTCGGCATCGTGCTTCAGGACACGAACCTCTTCACCGGCTCTGTCATGGAGAACATCCGCTACGGTCGTCTCGACGCGACGGATGAGGAGTGCATCGCGGCGGCAAAGCTCGCCGGTGCGGACGACTTTATCACCCGTCTGCCGCAGGGCTACGCCACGGAGCTGTCCGGCAACGGCGCAAACCTCTCTCAGGGACAGCGGCAGCTTATTGCCATCGCGCGCGCCGCTGTTGCCGACCCGCCCGTCATGATCCTCGACGAGGCGACAAGCTCCATCGACACGCGCACCGAGGCGATCGTCCAGCACGGCATGGACAAGCTCATGGAGGGGCGCACGGTGTTCGTCATCGCCCACCGGCTCTCCACCGTCATGAACTCCGACGTTATCATGGTGCTCGACCACGGGCGCATCATCGAGCGCGGCAGCCATGCAAAGCTCATCGCCGAAAAGGGCGTGTACTATCAGCTTTACACCGGCGCGTTCGAGCTTGAATAATACTATCATTCGATAGAAAACTTTCTCCCCTCTGCCTAAAACAGAGGGGAGATTTTTATTGCAATATATTTCTATATTTGCGCTTTTTTCACATTGTCTGACATTTATCACTTGATATTTGCAATGCGGCAAAGTATAATGATTTTGCATTAGAGCATTAAACCAAGTAATTTCATGGGGGTATGAAAATGACAGGGAACGCGCAAAGCCGCTGCGGTGCGCGAGGCGGTGCCGTGCTTCTGGCGCTCAACGCCGTCTATCTTGAGCTGCTTCTGCGCCTGACGACGGATCAGGCGCTTTTTGCGCGCGGCTCGGCGGGCGGCATATGCACCGCGCTCGCCCTCGCGCTGCTTTTTGCCGCGCTGTGCAGCCTTTTGAAGAGCGAGCGCGCCGCGTGGCGCGCAAGCGTCGTCTGCGCCGCGCTTATGACAGTGTGGTTTCTCTTCTGCGCGCTTACATACGACGCATACAAGGTGTTCATGCCGCCGGATATTATTCTCAGTCAAGCCGGCAACGCCGCGCGCGACTTCGGAGGCAATGTCCGCAGCACGGTCTTGAAGAGTCTCCCTCTCATATTGCTGTATTTTCTGCCCGTTATCGCGGCGCTGCCTATGCCGCGTATTCTCCGCCGCGGCGCGCATTCCGCCGCAAGAGCGCGCGGACGGCTGACACTGCGCCTTGCCGTATCAACGCTGGCGCTCGCCGCCGGCGGGTATCTCCTCTCCAACTGCACCGCCGCACTGCGCGCGGAATATTCCTCCTGCACCTATGACAGCGCGATAAAGGAGTACGGCGCGGTCACCGCCCTCGCCCGCGCCGCTTTCGGCGCGGACAGCGCGGACAGCTTTTCCGCCGCCGCGCCGCTTTTGTCCACACCCTCCACCCCCCCATATTGCCGGACAGCAATGGCGGCGTAGATGCCCCTGCTGACGCACAGGACACGGAGGCTGAGGAGCGCACGGACTACGGCTATAACGTCATGGATATCGACTTTGCCGCGCACGAGACATCGAACGCAAAGCTCTCCTCGCTCAACGAGTACGTACAGCGCGTTGAGCCGACGCAGAAGAACAAGTATACCGGGCTTTTCAACGGAAAGAACCTTATCCTCATCACGGCGGAGGCGTTCTCCAAGGAGGTCATCGACCCGGAGCGCACACCGACGCTCTACCGCCTTGCCACGCAGGGCATAGTGTTTGAGGACTTCTATCAGCCCGCTTGGGGCGGCAGCACCTCTACCGGGGAATATTCGTTTCTCACGGGGCTTGCGCCTGTTGACCCGATGGTGATGATGGCATCGCGCAGCAGGAATATGTACTTCACAATGGGCAATCAGCTCCATCGCCTCGGCTATAACTCCTTTGGCTACCACGACGGCACATACTCCTATTACTCCCGCAACCTCACCATTCCGAACATGGGGTATGACAGCTTTGTCGGCATCGGCAACGGCATGGAGAACGGACTGACCGGCGGGCTCTTCCCGGAGAGCGACAAGGAGATGATGGACTACACCGTCCCCATCTATATCGACGCGCAGCCGTTCAGCGTCTATTACATGACCATCAGCGGGCATGCCAGCTATTCCTTTAAGGCGGATATCAACGATATGTCCGTGAAAAACCAAGCCGTCACCGAGGGGCTTGACTATTCCGAGCCGGTGTGCGCCTATCTCGCGGCAAATCAGGAGCTGGAATACGCGCTGGAAAGCCTCGTGTCACAGCTTGAGGACGCGGGCATTGCCGACGATACGGTTATCGCCCTCGTGCCTGACCATTACCCCTACGGGCTGCTGCCGAGCAACGCGTGGGGCGGGCAGACCGGGCTTCTGGAGGAGCTTTACGGCGCTGAAGCCGACTCCTGCCGAGGGCGCGACCACAACGCCGCCATCATATGGAGCGGCTGTCTGGAGGACGATGCGCCGATAACCGTCTCCAAGCCCGTCTCCAGCATTGACATTCTCCCCACGCTCTCCAATCTCTTCGGTGTCGAGTATGACTCCCGTCTGCTCGCAGGGCGCGATGTGTTCTCCGGCGAGGAGGGGCTCGTGTTCTGGAACGACGGCTGCTGGCTGACGAAGCACGGCTACTATGACACGCACGAGCGCGCGTTCACGCCGACCGAGGGCGCGGAGGAGGCGGATGAGGAGTATATAACGCGCGTGAGCGCCACTGTCGCCGACCGGCTCTCCCTCTCGCGCATTATTGAGAACGAGGACTACTACGGCTTCTTGTTCGACTAGCCGTATACGCCAAAAGGCGCGCTGCCCGGTGCAGCGCGCCTTTCTCAAATAATTATACTATATTACTTATTCTTCTATCAGCTTTCTATACTATTGTTCGATAAGAAGCTTTAATAAGTAATGGTGCATCCCTCCCCTCTGCCGAAAGCAGAGGGGGGAGATTTTTATTGCAACTTATACTATTATATGCATACGGGCGAATGCTCATGCCGACGCTGCAATCTTTGCCCTCTGTTTTGCCGCAAGTGTGGTGCGCACACGGTCGCTTATGCACGAGGCGATGAGCGTTATCGCAATGATGCTGACAATGTACACCGCCCTTTGTACCGCGAACGATACGGGCAGCGCCGTGCATATCGGCGTACACGCAAAAATGACCACGTAGTGGATAAGGAATATATCAGAGCTGATGTGTGAGATAAATGCTGTGAGCTTACAGGTAAGAAGCTTTGATATATACCCCTCGTTTGCCGCGAAGGTGTACACCAGCGCCGCAGACGCAGGGAGAAAAAGCGTCGTGCTGTTCACATTCAGCCAGAAGTTTTCAAAGCACAGCTCTGTGACGACGATGAGCGCTATCGCGCCCGCCTCCGCCGCCGTGGCGAGCAGAGGGGACACGGCATTCTCACGCCGCGTAAGGAACAGCTTTGCCATCAGGCAGCCCACCGCGAAATCCCCAAGTCGGAACACCGGGAACACATAGGTGAACCATTTGATAAAGTCCCGTATGCTGTTTTCGTCTGTAACAAAAGACACGTATATCCGCCCGGCAAATTCCGCGAGAGCGGCACGTCCGAGCCATATGGCGATCATGGCGAGCATCACAGCACGCCGAGTGCGGCACCTTTTCACCACGCGCAGCACCAGCGGCAGCATGAGATAAGAAAAGAGTATCGTCGATAGATACCACTCCGGGACATTATATGAAAAATAGAAGCTGTTTACGGGTATCCATGACTGCACAAGCAGCACGTTCGCCGCAATTTTGCCCAGCATAACCGGCAGAGATGTCAACCCGTTGAGTACGCCGTACAGTTCCGCGACGACGGGTATGACAAGCATGATAAGGCACATCGGATAGAGTTTTATGATCTTCCTGTACGCAAAGCGGGCGCACCTGCCGAGTGTAATATGGTCGGTATCCATACTCTCAAGATGGTTATACCCGGAGAGAAAGCCGGACATCACGAAAAAAGTCGATACACCGAGATCTCCAAGCAAACTCAGATACATATGAAAAGTCATGATCCCAAGGCACGCAAACGTGCGCACGGCATCAAGCGATGTCAGTTTCTTCTTCATGTTCTCTCCTTCGCATCAACAGTTCAAATTCATGTCAATTATACCACCCACCGCGCCTATTTCGCAAGCCCTGTCGCGGCAGTCTTCGTGCGAAGCTGCTTTTCGACCGTATCACGCCCACAGAGGGCGCGGAGGGGCGGATGAGGAGTATATAACTCGCGTGAGCGCCACGGTCGCCGATCGCCTCTCCCTCTCGCGCATTATTGAGAACGAGGACTACTACGGCTTCTTGTTCGACTAGAGGGTGCTGTCTCAAAATGCGAATTGCAAGAAAATATTTTCCATCTAAAGTTAGATAAAGTCGTGAAAATCCGATAAAAATCGGATTTTCACGACTTTTTTGTTGGACTGATTTTTAGAAAATTCTATTTTGAGACAGCACCCTTTTTCAAGCTTATTTCTCTATCAGCTTTCTCAGTATCTGCACCGCGTTTGCCGCCGCGCCCTTGCGTATCTGGTCGCCGCAGCACCACAGCGTCAGCCCGTTTGCGTCCGTCAGATCCTCGCGCACACGTCCGACCCACACAAGGTCTTGATTCGACGTGTCGAGCGGCGTGGGATAATTCCTGCCCTGATAGTCCTCAACAAGGCGCACGCCGGGGAAAGCGCGTATCGCGTCCTTCGCCTCCTCGACGGATATTTTGCGCTCCGTGCGCAGCGTGACGGAGATGGAGTGCGAGCGCATGACGGGCACGCGCACACAGGTGCAGGTGACGGCAAGCTCCGGCGCGTGCAGTATGCGCCGCCCCTCGTTCTGCATCTTCATCTCCTCGTCGGTGTAGAGGTTGTCGAGCTCATCGCCGATGTGCGGGATAACGTTCATGGCGATCTGCGCGGGGAACACCTTCGGCTCGACCGCCTTGCCCTCCGCGAGTGCGAGCATCTGGCTCTCCAGCTCCACAAGCCCCGCCTGACCCGCACCGGACACCGCCTGATATGTGCACGCGATCATTGACTTTATTGGGCTTATTCTCGCCAGCGCCGCAACTGCCATCAGCGTGATTATCGAGGAGCAGTTCGGATTTGCGATAATGCCCTTATTCTTGAATGCGTCCTCGCCGTTTATCTCCGGCACGACAAGCGGCACGTCGGGATCCATGCGAAACGCGGAGCTGTTGTCTATGTACACTGCGCCGCTCTTGACTATTGCGGGGGCAAAGCGGCGGGACATCGGGTTTTTCACCGCGCCGAGGACAAAATCCATGCCCTCGAAGCTGTCCTCCCGCGCCTCCTCTATCTTCACGTCCTCGCCCTTGAAGCGCACCGTGCCGCCCGCGCTCTTCGCGCTCGCCAGCGGCAAAAGCTTCCCCACGGGAATGTCGTACTCCTCCAGAACCTTCAGCATCTCCTGCCCGACTGCGCCCGTCGCGCCCAGTATTGCAACATTGTATTTTTTCATTTTATATTCCTCCTGTTTTTTTACCCTGCGAAGCCGTCATACAGCACCTGTATTGCAGTCTCGAAGTCCTTGTTTTCCACGCCTACTATTATACTCGTTTCATCCGCGCCCTGTGCAATGGTGCGGATGTTCACGCCGTTGTCGCCCAGCGCCTTGAATATCTTGCCCGATACGCCGGGGCGGAACGGCATCTTCCGCCCGACCGCCGCCACAAGGGCAATCCCGTCACGCACCTGAACATCGTCCGGGCGGCAGCCCTTTTGTATCTCGTTGACAATGTCGTATATCGCGTCGCCCAGCGCCGCCGTCGCGCACACGAGGGCGAAGCTGTCCAGCCCCAGCGTGATGTGCTCTATCGTCGCCTTGAACCGCTCCAGTATCTCAAGCGTCCGGCGGAGCGTCTGACACACGTTCATGTTGTGCTTTGTGACGGTGATAACGGTGAAGTTCCTGCGCCCGGCGATGCCGGTTATAAAGCGCTCGTGCTCGCCCTCGCTGTCCTCCACGTGCTCGACGATCATTGTGCCGGGGTCGTCGGGGGCATTGGTGTTGCGGATGTTGAGGGGTATGCCCTTTTCCTTCACCGGCTGCACCGACTCCTCATGCAGCACCGACGCACCCATGAACGCCAGCTCCCGCAGCTCCCCGTAGGTTATGCGCGGGATGGGCTTCGGGTCGCGGACGATCTTCGGGTCTGCCATCAGTATGCCGGACACGTCCGTCCAGTTCTCATATACATCCGCTCCCGCCGCCGCTGCCGCCAGCGCGCCGGTTATATCGCTGCCGCCGCGGCTCATCACCTTTATCTTGCCCGTCGGTGACAGCCCGTAGAACCCCGGTATCACAATGCGCCCGTACTCCTTCACGGCGGCGCTTATCGCGGCGTAGCTGCGCTCCGTCTCCACCTGTCCGTCAAAGCCGAAGAACACGCAGTCCTTCGCGTCTACGAACGTATAGCCGAGGTAGTCCGCAAGGAGCTTCGAGGTGAAATACTCCCCGCGCGATACAAGCTCGTCCACGCTCATGTCGCGGCTGAGCCGCGCGCGCAGTGCTTTGAAGTCCGCCTCCACGTCGTAGGCGATGCCCAGTGCGCTGCGTATCTCGGCAAAGCGGCGCTCGATGCCGTCCAATATCTCATCGCACGACACCCCGTAGGTGAGGTGCGCATGGCACAAATACAAAAGGTCGGTCAGCTTGTGGTCGTCCGGCGTGCGCTTGCCCGCCGCGCTTGAGACAACGATGCGCCGCGCGCCGTCCGCCTCGACGATGTTCTTCACCTTTTCAAACTGCTCCGCACCCGCGACGGACGAGCCGCCGAATTTCACAACCTTAAGCATGAATTTTCATCTCTTTCTTTTTTCGCTTTATATGATATAATCAAGGGCAAGACCGCATGATCACGCTAATTCTGCGAAGAATATCTCCGCGCCGCTGCGGCGCAGTGCGCGCACCTTTTCGTGCATCTCGCTGACGCTTACGGGCTTCACCACCGCGCGCACAATATCGCCCTCGCGCTCCATGCTCTCGCAGTCGAAGCTGTCCGCAAGCACCGCCGGGCAGCGCACATAGTAGCGGCACAGACAAGCGTCGTTGTTCGCCGTCACCGCGCGGCAGTTGTTTTTCAGCATCTCCCGCTGTCCGACGGCGAGACACTCCAAATCGCGCAGCACGGCGGAGGCGGTGGGGTAGCGCCCCGCGCCCTGACCCATGAGCACGATGTCCCCGGAATTTTTGCCGTGATATTTTGCCATGTTGAAGTTTTTCTTTACCGCGCACTCCGGCGCGTCGGCGGGCAGCAGCACGGGCTGCACATAGGCATAGACACTGCCGTCGGCATTGAGCCCGCCCTTCGTCACAAGGCGGCAGCACAGCCCCCGGCGCTTTATATCCTCAACGTCGGCGGCGCGCAGGCTCTCTATCCCCTCGTTTTTCAGCCCGTCCGCCGGCAGCATATCATACGCCACCGCACACGCCAGCATTATCTTTCTCAGTGCGTCCAGCCCGCTCACGTCCGCCGTGGGGTCAGCCTCGGCATAGCCGAGCCGCTGCGCGTCGCCGAGCGCCGCGTCATAGTCCAGCCCCTCCGACTGCATCATGTCGAGCATATAGTTCGTCGTGCCGTTGAGTATGCCACCGAGGGAAATTATCTCGTCGCTCTTGCGCGCAAGCTCCAGATTGTGCAGAAACGGTACAGCGCCGCCGCACGCCGCGCTGAAAAGAAAGCCCACGCCATTGGAGCGCGCAAGCTCGGCAAGCTCTATCCCGCGCGCGGCGACGAGCGCCTTGTTCGACGTGACGAAATGCTTCCCCGCGCGCAGCGCCATCGCGGCGTATGCATAGGCAGTATCAACGCCGCCCATCGTCTCCGCGACCGCGTCAATGCCTGCATCCGCGCATATGCTCTCTATCGAGTCGCATTTGAAGGCTTCGTCCGCCTTGCCGTGCCGCACCAGCACAGGTCCCGCCTCAAGAAGCGGACAAGTTCGCAGCATATCGTAAACACCCTTGCCGACAGTACCGTATCCCAAAACCGCAACTCTCATAATTCCGCCTCCAAAAATTTTTGTGTCCGTTTGTCAAAAACACTTGTTTTTTTGACGTGGACAGTGTATCATATACTCATGGAAAATACAAGCCCTTATTTCATCCGCAAATTGTACAAGGAGTGTCGCCGTTATGCTTGAAAATTATCTCATCATTCACAAAAGCATACTCCCGGAGTATTACGAGAAGGTGCTGGAGGTGCGACATCTGATGGAATCCGGGCGCGTGCACGACGTGAGCCAGGCCGTGCGCGAGGTCGGCATCTCGCGCAGCACGTATTATAAATACAAGGACTATATACTCGAGCCTTCGGAGCTGGCAGGCGGGCGCAAGGCGGTGCTGTCGATGATGCTGGCGCACGAGCCGGGCGTGCTGAGCGCGCTTTTGAGCTGTATATCCGAGGCGGGCGCGAGCGTGCTGACCATCACGCAGAGTCTGCCCATCCACAACCGCGCAAGCGTCACGCTGTCCATTGATGTCAGCTCCATGTCCTGTGAGCTGACAAAGCTGCTCTCGCTCATGGAGCAGACCCCCGGCGTGGACAAGGCAAAGCTCCTCGCCGTTGAATAAGATTTTTCGGAGGATAAACAACCATCATGTACTATCAGAGCACCAGAAGCAGCCACACCGCAAGCTCCCTTGATGCCGTGATACGCGGCATCGCGCCGGACGGCGGGCTGTATGTTGACCCGAATATCGCCGCGCGTCCGTTCGACTGGCGGCACTGTCTCACGCTCGATGAGCTCGGCATGGCGGAAATGCTGCTGTCGCACCTGCTGCCCGATTTTGAGGATATGGGCGCGCTCGTCAGGCGTGCGTACTGCGGCAAATTTGAAAATGACCGCCTGTCGCCGCTCGTGCGCGCAGGCGACGCATGGGTGCTGGAGCTTTTCCGCGGTCCGACGAGCGCATTCAAGGATGTGGCGCTCTCCATGCTGCCGCAGCTTATCACCAAGGCGCGCGAGCAGCTCGGCATTACCGAGCGCATTGTCATTCTCACCGCGACCTCCGGCGACACGGGCAAGGCGGCGCTGGAGGGATTTCACGATGTGCCGGGGACGGGCATCGCGGTGTTCTACCCCGACGGCGGCGTGTCCGCCGTGCAGCGGGCGCAGATGGTCACTCAGCGCGGCGATAACGTCCACGTCACCGCAGTGCGCGGCAATTTTGACGACTGCCAGCGCGGCGTAAAGGAGGCGTTCCGCGACGTGGACGCGGCGGAATACGGCATGCGCCTGAGCTCCGCCAACTCCATCAACATCGGCCGTCTCGCGCCGCAGCTTATTTATTACTTCTCCGCCTATGCCCAGCTCGTCGCCTCCGGCAGTGTCAGCGTGGGCGACCCGGTCGATTTCATCGTTCCGACCGGCAACTTCGGCGACATTCTCGCGGGGCTGTACGCAAAGCTGCTTGGTCTGCCCGTGGGGCGGCTCGTGTGCGCCTCGAACATCAACAATGTCCTCTGCGATTTTATCCGCACCGGCAAATACGACGCGCGGCGTGAGTTTGTGCGCACGTCCTCCCCGTCGATGGACATTCTCGTCTCCTCCAATCTTGAGCGTCTGCTCTTCCTCGCCTCCGGCGGCGACACCGCCGCCGTGAGCGGCTGGATGAGTGCGCTCTCCGAGTGTGGCGTGTACGAGGTCGACAGTTCAACGCATGCGCGCATACGCGGCTGGTTCTCCGCCGGATATACCGACGAGGGCGCGACGCGCCGCACCATTGCCCGCGTGTGGGCGGAGTGCGCATATCTGTGCGACCCGCACACCGCCGTTGCCATGTCCGTGCTCGATGATTACCGCCGCAGCGCGGACTACACCGGTGCGCCGTGCGTCGTTTTGTCCACGGCTTCCCCGTTCAAGTTTCCCGCTGTCGTGCTCTCCTCCATCACCGGGAGCGCCGAGGGCGACGAGTTCGCGCAGATGGAGGCGCTGTCCGAGCTGTCCGGTCTGCCGATACCGAAAAACCTCGCCTCTCTCCGCTCCCAGCCGGAGCTGCACCACGCCGTCGTCGCGCGCGACGGCATCACCCCCGCCGTGCGGGATATTCTCGCCAGTATAAATCAGGAGGCTGAAAGAGCATGAAGATACTTGTCCCTGCCAGCTCCGCCAATCTCGGTCCGGGGTTTGACTGCTTCGGCGTGGCGTGGAAGCTGTATAACGAGCTGGAGTTCATTCCCGGCGGCGACGGGCTCACCGTCACGGGGTGTGATGAAAAATACTGCAATGCGGATAACCTCGCCTACCGCGCATATAAGGCGGTGCTGGAGCGCTGTCACCTCGCGCCGGAGGGATTGACGATCAATTTCCTCCGCTGCGACATTCCGATTTCGCGCGGGCTCGGCTCCTCGTCGGCGCTGCTCGTTGGCGGTGTAATGGCGGCAAACGCCATTCATAAGCTCGACATGAGCCGGGATGAGCTGCTCTCTGTCGCGACAGCGCTGGAGGGGCACCCCGATAACGTCGCCCCGGCGCTATTCGGCGGGCTGACCGCCTCCACCGTCGAGGCGGGCATTCCCCTCTCCGTGCACTATTCCCTCTCACCGATGCTGCATTTCACGGCGCTCATTCCGCCCTTCGAGCTGTCCACCGCGCTCTCGCGCAAGGTTCTGCCGCACGATGTGCCGCGCGCGGATGCTATATTCAACGTCTCCCGTGCAGCGCTGCTGCTGAGCGCGCTGGGCAGCGGGGATATTCCCTTGCTGCGCGCCGCAATGGCGGATCGCCTGCATGAGCCGTACCGCCGTGCACTCATCGACGGTTATGACACCGCGCGCGCCCTCGCCTACAAGCATGGCGCGGAGGCGATGTGCATCTCCGGCGCAGGCTCGACGCTGCTGTGCGTCGCGGCGCATCCGAGCCTTGCCGAGGATATCTCCGCCGACCTCGCCGCGCATCTGTGCGGCTGGCGCGCTGTGACACTCCTGCCGGAGCTTGAGGGCGCGCATATAGAGGAATAACCGCAACAAGCTCGCCGGTGCTTCTGCACCGGCGAGCCTGTTGTCATCAAATGTTATCAAATTCCAAGCAGGCGCGCCGCCTTGAGTATGGCTGCCTGCGTTTTTATGTCCACTATCTCTCCGTCCATGACCTCGCGCACGAGCTGCGCGAGCGGCACAGTCATTATATTCAAAAATTCGTCCTTATCCAGCTTCTGCTCGCCCTCATGCAGCGAGCGCGCGAGGTACATGCTTATGCGCTCCGTGCTGTATGCCACAGCCGGGTAAAAATCGCCCAGCTCCGTCCACTCATCGGCGGTCAGCCCCGTCTCCTCGTGCAGCTCGCGCTTGGCGGCGGACAGCCTGTCCTCCTCCGGCGTGTCGAGCTTTCCCGCCGGTATCTCGGTTATCACCATGTCCAGCGGATAGCGGTACTGCCGCTCAACAACGACCTGCCCGTCCGCCGTGACGGGGACGATGCACACCGCGCCAAGGTGCTTTATATAATCCCGACCGCTCTCATCGCCGTTCGGCAGACGCACGCGGTCATGGAACACGTGCAGCAGCGGTCCGTGATACGTCTCCCTGCCGGAGATGCGCACCTCAGTGAGCTGCTTATATTCCCATTCGTTTCTGTTCATGTTCATAATATCGCCGTCCTTTTGAAAAAATCGGAAGTGAGAGCTTTCACTTCCGATTTTTCGTGCATTATTGGGTGATTATACGAGCTCGATGACTGCGGTCTCGGCAGCATCGCCGCGGCGAACGCCGACGCGGGTGATGCGGGTGTAGCCGCCGCTGCGCTCTGCATACTTGGGCGCGATCTCATCGAAAACCTTCTTGGCGACATCCTCGCGGGTGATGAACGCGAGCGCCTGACGATAGCTCGCCAGATCCTTTGCCTTGCCAAGAGTTATCATCTTCTCGGCCATAGGCGCGATCTCCTTGGCGCGGGTGACAGTGGTCTCCATGCGGCCGAGGTCAAGGAAATCCGTGACCTGCTGACGGAGCATTGCCATACGGGCAGCAGTCGGCTTGCCGAGTTTTCTGGTTCCGGGCATAATTGCAATTCCTCCTTCTTGAGAGCTTACTGTTTGTTGTCGTCATCGTCAGCAAGCGTCAGACCCATCATGGTGAGCTTATGCTCGACCTCTTCAAGGGACTTGCGACCGAGGTTGCGCACCTTGATCATCTCGTCCTGAGTCTTGCTTACGAGATCCTCGACAGTATTGATATTTGCGCGTTTGAGGCAGTTGAAGCTTCTGACACTGAGATCCAGCTCTTCAATGGTCATCTTGAGCATGGTGTCGGGCTCCTTCTCGACCTTCTCCACAACGATGGGATTGTTCGAGATGGTGTCAGACAGATCAGTGAAGAGCGTGAAGTGATCGCAGAGTATCTTTGCACCCAGCGATACCGCATCACGGGCGGTCATGGTCTTGTCTGTCCACACCTCAATCGTCAGCTTGTCAAAGTCCGTCTGATTGCCCACACGGGTGTTCTCGACGGTGTAATTGACCTTGAGGACAGGGGTGTATATGGAGTCGACAGGAATAGTGCCGATGGGCATCTGCGGGTTCTTGTTCTTCTCCGCCGAGACATAGCCTCTGCCGTGGTCAAGGACGAGCTCCATATTCAGCGCGCCGTCCGAACCGAGCGTGGCGATAGGCTGTTCGGGGTTGAGTATTTCCACCTCCGCGTCCGCCTTGATGTCGCCGGCGGTGACAACGCCCTCGCCGGCAGCCTCGATGTAGACGGTCTTGGGACCGATGCTGTGGAGGCGGGCGATAATGCTCTTGACGTTGAGCACTATCTCCGTCACATCCTCCTTGACACCGGGAATGGTGGAGAACTCATGCTGCACACCGGCGATCTTGATGCTGGTGCAGGCAGTGCCGGGGAGAGAAGAAAGGAGTACCCTGCGAAGAGAGTTACCAAGTGTTGTGCCGTAGCCACGCTCCAACGGTTCGATAATATACTTGCCGTAGGAACTCTCGGTGGGAGTCTCGATGCATTCGATGCGCGGCTTTTTAATTTCGATCATATTGTTATATAACCCTCCTTTTAAGTCTAGCGCCGGGCGGCGCTGCAATGAATCAGCTTACCAATTTGAGGGTGTCTTTATTACTTGGAGTACAACTCGACGATAAGATGCTCTTCGATGGGCATATCAATGTCATCACGCGCAGGAACTGCAACGATCTTTGCCGTCAGATTGTTTTTGTCATACTCGATCCACTTGGGAGCGGCGCGGAAAGCGTTATCCTCAATGTTATCCTTTATCTTCTGCATACTCTTGCCCTTCTCGGTCAGGGAGATGACCATGCCGGGCTTGACCTGGAAGCTGGGGATATTGACCTTGCGTCCGTTGACCGTGACGTGACCGTGGTTGACGAGCTGGCGCGCCTCGCGGCGGGTCATGCCGAAGCCAAGTCTGAACACCACGTTGTCAAGGCGCTGCTCAAGGATGGCGAGGAGGTTTTCGCCGGTGATGCCGGGCATTTTCTCCGCTCTCTCATAGTAGAGGCGGAACTGCTTCTCCAGCACGCCGTAGATGAACTTGACCTTCTGCTTCTCATTGAGCTGCATACCGTACTCGCTCTGTTTTTTGCGAACCTGAGCCTTGGGGTTGCGGATGGTGTCGATCTTGCTCTTGCCGGTGTAGCCCAGAGATGCCGGGGTAACGCCGAGAGCCTTCGCACGCTTAACAACAGGCTGTGTATTCTTTGCCATTATCTGTACCCTCCTTCAATTAGACGCGGCGACGTTTCGGAGGACGGCAGCCATTGTGAGGAATGGGGGTAACGTCCTTGATCA
>CAVGKI010000002.1:0-37956 GCA_963629655.1 Butyricicoccaceae bacterium
GGAGTCAGGACTGGTCGGGCGAGAACCGCACGGTCATGGGCAAGCAGGTATGGTGGAACTGGGAGGCGGACGAGACGCTCTATCCCGACCTGTGCGGCGCGATAGCAAAGCTGCGCGAACGCGGCGTGCGCTTTTTGGCATACATCAACCCCTATCTCGTCAAGGGCAGCCGGCTCTATGAGCAGTGCGCGGCGGCGGGCTATCTCATCCGCCGCACGGATGGCGGCATTTACCACATAAAATCCACCACGTTCGACGCGGGCATGCTCGATTTGACGAACCCGGACGCCGTGCGCTTCACAAAGGACGTTTTGATAAAGCAGAATATGCTCGATTTGGGCGTGTCGGGCTGGATGGCAGACTTCGGCGAATATCTGCCGGTGGACTGCGTTCTGCACGAGGGCGACCCCGCGCAGCTTCACAACAAATGGCCCGTGATGTGGGCAAGGCTCAACCGCGAGGCGATAGAGGAATACGGCGATAAGGATGTCATGTTCTTCACCCGCTCCGGCTACCTCGGCATACAGCAGTACGCCCCCATGCTCTGGAACGGGGATCAGCACACGGACTACACCCGCGATTACGGTCTGCCGTGCATTATGCCCGCGTGCTTCTCGCTCGGCTTTTCCGGCGTGACGATGGTGCATTGGGACATCGGCGGTTTCTTCTCCTTCGGCAAGCTCAAGCGCGACGATGAGCTTTTCACCCGCTGGATGGAGGCGGGCGCATTCTCGCTGATGATGCGCAGCCATGAGTCCATACGCCCGTGGGCAAACAGCCAGTTCGACGCGCCGAACGTGACGGCGCACACCGTCGCGCTCACGCGCGTGCACGCGGCGCTCAGGCCCTACATAGAAAAATGCGCCGCCGATGCCGCGCGCGGCATTCCCGCGATACGCCCGGACTTCTGGGAGGCAGGCAGCTATGCCGCGAGCCGCGACGAATACTCATATTTCCTCGGAAATGATATGTTCGTCGCGCCGGTGATAGAAAGAGGCGCACGGGCGCGGCGCGTGTATCTGCCGAAAGGCGAATGGGTGCATTTCTGGACGGGGGCGGAATATTCCGGCGGAGACGTGTACACCGTCGCCGCGCCGCTCGGTCGCCCGGTCGTGTTCTGCCGCAGGGGCAGCGCATTTGCCGACGTATTCAAAGCCGCAAGAGCTGCGGCAGAAATATAAAACTATAAAGGAGAGGAAAGCATGGAGGAAAGCTACATTTCCCGCACGAGCGGCATAGGCACGCGCGACAAGATAGGCTATGCCATGGGCGATCTCGCATCGCTGCTGGTGTTCGGTCTGGTGCAGAGCGTGCTGCAAAAATACTACACGGACGTGCTGGGTATCGGCGTTGTGAGCATCATGGTGATGTTCATCATCGCGCGCGTCTGGGACGCGATAAACGACCCGATATGGGGGCGGATAATCGACCGCATCCCGCCCGCGCCCAACGGGCGCTACCGCCGCTGGCTGAAATCGCTGGCGGTGCCTGTGGCGCTGTCGGCGGTGCTGATGTTCGTGAAGATACCGGGGCTGAGCGAGGGCGGCTATCTCGCCTACGCCTATGTGACGTATATCCTCTTCGGTATGCTCTACACCGGCATAAATATCCCCTACGGCTCGCTGGCGCAGGTCATCACCTCGGACGACCGCGAGCGCTCGTCGCTGTCGGTGTTCCGCTCGATAGGCTCCACTTTCGGCGCGCTGCCCGCAATGCTGCTGATAAGCTTCTGCTACGTCAGGAACGCCAACGGCACCTCCGTCATGTCCTATAATAAAATTCTCACCGGCACGATTATAATTGCGGCGCTCTCGGTCGCGGCGTATCTGCTGTGCTACCGCTGGACGGTGGAGCGCGTGCCCACCAAGCCCGCGCCCAAGGAGAAAGGACAGACGTGGAAAGTGATAAAAATACTGCTGCACAGCCGCCCGTATATGGCGGTGTGTCTTGTCGGCATGCTCTTCCTCGCCGCGCAGATGTTCAGCCAGAGCTACAACACCTATCTCTTCAATTACTACTTCAACGCCCCCGGCTTGTCGATGATGCCGACGGTGTGCCAGTATCTGCCCGTTGCGGTGATCATGCTGTTTGCGGGCAAGCTCGGCGCGCGCTTCGGGCGGCGCGAGGTGTGCGCCTACGGAATGCTGATGGCGGGCGTGTGCAATCTTGCGCTCTACCTTGTGGGCGGGACAAACGTGTGGATGTTCCTTGCGGTGTGCCTGCTGTCGGGCATCGGCAATGCGTTCATCTTCCTGCTCGTCTGGGCGATAGCGACCGACGCGATAGACTATAACGAGGTCAGCTACGGTCTGCACGACGAGGCGACAAGCTATGCCTTCTTCACGTTCATGCGCAAGCTGGGGCAGACGATCGCGGCGATACTCGTGAACATGGCGCTGCTGCGCATAGGGTACACCGACAACGTGCTCAACACCGCCAACATCACCGGCGGCACGCTCGACGCGATGTTCACCGACTCCGTGCTCATTCCGGCGGTGCTCTACTTCCTCATCTTTGTCATTCTGCGCTTCATGTACCCCCTCGGCAAGGAAAAAATAGCTGAGCTTCAAACGGAGAAAGAAAAGCTCCTCAGCAGGCTCGCGGAAGAATAAAAAGCATATACGCAAAAACGGAGGCTCATCAGCAGACGAGCCTCCGTGAATTTTATACGCCTATCAATACTTACACACAGGTATGCCGAGCATATGCGCCGCTGCCTCAAGCGCGGCGGCATGGCGACCCTTTATCACCGCAAAGTGCGGCTCAAAGCCCGCCTCGACGCTCTGCTCCACGATCTCTCGCACGCTGTTGTCGGTCTTTACGACGATGGACGTGCCGATAAACTGCTTGGGCTTATCCAGCGCCTCACCCTCCAGAATGAAGAAGCGGAACGAGCCGTCCGGCTCACGCCCCACGCGGAACACCGTCGCCTCCGGGAACGCCTCGCAGCCGAAGTCCATCGCAGGGCCTATCTTGCGGTTGGGGTGCACCCCGACGACCGCGCCCGTGTCATGCCGCGCCAGCGAGCACGCCGCCGCGCCGCAGTGCCAGAACGTCAGCGTGTTCTCCCCCTCGTCCAGCGAGACGGGATCGCCGAAGAACACCGGCTCGCCCGAGAGGTGCATACCCATCCACATCGACAGCGCGCCGTAGATGTCCGCCTCGCACGCCGCCGCAACGCCAAGGTCGTTGAGCATGGAGAGCACCGCGCACACGGGCGTGCCGAACGCGGTGAAAAAGTCCGGCCAGCAGCGCGAGGCGAGCGCGCCGATGTTGTTATTTTTCACGTAATCCGAGTACGCCTTGAAAAGGCGCGCATAGTCGGCGCGGTTATGCTCCGGCGTATTCTCCAGCCCGCACATCGCCTTCTCCGAGCGCGTCAGATACTCCGCGCACTCGTCCTCGGCGAAGCTCTTTGCGTTGTCGATAAGCTCGCGCGCCTCTATCGCCTCCAGCTCCACGCCGAAAACGCTCATCAGCTCCGCATCCAGCGCGCGCCCGAAGCCGAAGCCCTGCGGCGTGTGCCCGACAGCGGACATTTTCAGACTGCGCATGCTCTTTATCAGCTCAGCCGCCGCAGTGCAGGCGGCGATCGTCTCGCGCACGCGCGCCTCGTCCGGAGCGCCGAAGATATACTCAAACCCGCGGTCAAACGCGCGCATCGCGTTTGCCGCCGAGTACGCGCCCGTCAGAGAGTTGAGGCGCAGCCGCCCGCCGTCTATCACCGGCTCGCGCAGCGTCCAGAGCAGAATGGGGCACTTCACGCGGTGCAGCACGGCGGAAATATACGCGGAGTTTGCAAAGGTAAGGTTTTGAAAAACGACGAGATCCGGCTCGACCGAGGAGAGGAACGCATCAAGCGCGTCAAGGCTCAAAAGCATATCCTCCGGCACGGCAAAGCGTGCGTCAATGCCGCGCAGCAGCGCCGCAGATGCGTCAAACTGCGCCTTTGCGCTCTCAAGATGGAACGTCGGCACGCCTGCCGGAATGTAAACGGGAGTAAAATCTTTCATTTAGCACCTCACTGAATTTATAATTATTAAACTCTTTTAATAATCATAGCGCCGCTACTGTGATATGTCAACAAAAATATAAATTTGTTTTGTACAAGATTATATATTGACAAAGCGTGGTCTTAGGATTAAGATTTATTTGGTTAACCCTTTTAATTAAAACAGGAGGATACGAACCTTGAACTGTGATCTTAGAGAAAAATGCAAGGACATCCGCTGCGACATTATGACCTGCATCGGGCATCTCGGCGTGGGGCATATAGGCGGCTGCCTGTCCATAGTGGAGCTTCTGGCAGTGCTTTACTTTCAGGAGATGAACATCGACCCGGCGAACCCCAAAATGCCGGGGCGCGACAGGCTTGTCTGCTCAAAGGGGCATGCCGGTCCCGCCGTGTATGCCACGCTCGCAAACCGCGGGTATTTTGACAAGAAGGAGCTGCTCACGCTCAATCAGGGCGGCACTCACCTGCCCAGCCACTGCGATATGAACCTCACCACCGGCATCGACATGACCACCGGCAGCCTCGGTCAGGGCTTCTCCTGCGCCGTGGGCGTGGCGCTCGGCTCGAAGCTGGAGAATGACGGCGCGACGATATACGCCATCGTCGGTGACGGCGAGTCTCAGGAGGGTCAGGTCTGGGAGGCGGCAATGTTCGCCGCGGCAAAGGGTCTGGGCAACCTCGTGGGCTTCACCGATTACAACAAGCTTCAGATAGACGGCACCGTCGCGCAGGTCAACGACATCGCCCCGCTTGCCGACAAGTGGGCGGCATTCGGCTGGAACGTCATCGACGTGGCGGACGGCAACAATGTTGATGAGGTCTCCGCCGCCGTCAAGCAGGCGAAGCTCAACCGCGCCACCGGCAAGCCGACAATGGTCATCCTCAACACGCGCAAGGGCTGCGGCGTGAAATGGATAGAGGACCTCGGCGCGGGCAACCATAACACCAACGTCAGCGAGGAGCAGGCGAAAGCCGCCATCGCCGAGATAAGGGAGGGCTGAGAATATGGAAATGAGAGCTGTTTATGCCGAGTGCCTGGCGGAGCTTATGACGAACGACCGCCACGTATGCGTTCTCGACGCGGATCTTGCCAAGGCGAGCGGTACGCGCGCGCTGTACGAGCGCTTCCCCAACCAGATGTTTGACTGCGGCGTTGCCGAGCAGAACATGGCATCCATCGCCGCCGGTCTTGCAAGCTACGGCTTCAAGCCCTATATTGAGAGCTTCACCCCCTTTGCCACGCGCCGCATCTGCGATCAGATCGCAATATCCATCTCCTATGCCAAGAGCAATGTCAAAATTGTCGGCACCGACCCCGGCATCTCTGCCGAGCTCAACGGCGGCACGCACATGAGCATGGAGGACATCGGCGTTCTGCGCTCCATCCCCGGCGTTGTGATATTCGAGCCGGTGGACGACGTTCAGCTTCGCGCCGCCATGCCCGTGATATATAACCATAACGGTCCCGTATACATCCGCCTTTTCCGCAAGGAGCTGCCGCGCGTGTTCGGCGAGGATTATAAGTTTGACCTCTTCAAGGTCGATACTCTGCGCGAGGGCGCGGATTTGACGGTGTTCGTCTCCGGCTTCCTCGCAAAGGACGCGCTCGATGCCGCCGACAAGCTTGCCGCCGAGGGCATCTCCTGCCATGTCGTCAATGTCCACACCATAAAGCCCATTGACCGCGAGGGCGTTATCGCCGCGGCAAAAAAGACCGGCGCGGTGCTGACCGTGGAGAACCACAATGTCATCGGCGGGCTGCATTCCGCAGTGCTTGAGGCGCTGGCGGAGGAGAAGCTGCCCGTGTGCGCCGTCGGCGTGCAGGATCGCTTCGGCGAGGTCGGCAAGCTGCCGTATCTGCGCGAGGCAATGGGGCTGACCGTGGAGAACATAGTCGCGACGGCGAAAAAGGCAGTCGCACTCAAATAAAGCAAAAAATAAACAGGAGAAAGACACAATGAAAATAGCTATCGGCAGTGATAAATCCGGCTTCGCCGCAAAGGAAGCCATCAAGGCATATCTCGCAGAAGCCGGCGTGGAGTTTGACGATCTCGGCACGCAGGATCTTGACCATGTTGTCCCCTACTATGCGGTCGCGGACAAGGTCGCGCCGCTGGTGCAGCAGGGCGTGTATGACAAGGCGGTGCTCATCTGCGGCACGGGCGCGGGCATGTGCGTCGTGTCCAACAAGTTCAAGGGCGTGTACGCCGTCGCCTGCGAGGGCGTGTACTCGGCAAAAATGTCGCGCGCCATCAACAACGCCAACATTCTCTGCATGGGCGGCTGGATCGTCGGTCCCGAAATGGCGGTGGAGATGGTCAAGACCTTCCTTGCCACGGAGTGGTGCCAGGATCTTGAGGATTGGCGCAAGGAAAACATGAAGAAGTTCGCCGTTCAGGTCGCGGCTATTGAGGACAAGGTTTATGATAAGTGATTTTGTCTATTCCCAGCCGGTCAAGATATACTTCGGCATGGGGCAGTTTCAAAAGCTCGGCGATGTGCTGGCGGAGCTGGGGCTGCGCCGGGGCATCATCGTCTGCGGGCGGCACTTCGCGCCGCGCGCGGAGGAGCTTGTCCGCACGACGGATGGCTTGGTCGCGGTGTTCGGCGCGGTCGAGCAGAACCCCCAGCTCTCCGGCGTTATCGAGACCGTCCGTCTCGCGCGCGAGAATAACGCCGATGTCATAATCGGCATCGGCGGCGGCAGCGCGATAGACACGGCAAAGTTTGCCGCCGCGATAACGCTTGACGGCGGCGAGGCGGAGGAATATTACCGCGCCGCGCGCCCGTTCCCGGAAAAGCGTCTGCCGGTCATCGCCGTGCCCACCACCGCCGGCACGGGCAGTGAGGTCACGCAGGTGTCCGTCATCAGCCACGGCACGGAGAAAAAGACGATAAACAACCCCGCATTCATGCCGCGCGCCGCGATTGTCGACCCGGAGCTGTGCATGAGCGTTCCCCCGCGCACGACGATGAACACCGGGCTTGACGCGCTCGCCCATGCGCTGGAGGGCTTTTGGAGCGTGCATCATCAGCCCATATGCGAGCTTATGACTGCCGAGGCCGTCCGCCTCATTCTTGCCAACCTCGAAACCGCCTATCGCGACGGTAGCAATGCCGACGCGCGCAGCGCGCTGTCCTACGCGGCGCTGCTGGGCGGGCTGGCGTTCGCCCTGCCCAAGACCGCAGCGAGCCACGCATGCAGCTATCCCCTCTCGGAGGACTATCACCTTCCTCACGGCGAGGCATGCGCGTTCACGCTGGACAGTCTCGTGCGCATAAACGCGGATGAGCGCCTTGAGGCGCTCATCCGCCGCGTCGGTCTGAGCGGGACGGAGGAGCTTGCCGCCCGCATTGCGGAGCTGAAAAAGCTCGGCGGACTGCGCACCCGTCTCAGCGAGCTGGGCGACGTGGATATGGACAAGCTCGTGCACGACTGCGCGGTGCATCCGCTGATGAACAACAACCCCGTGCACATGGACGAGGCTGCCCTGCGGGCAATGTTTGAAGCGCTGCGATGAGTGATAAGCTGAAAAGCGGTCTTATGATCGGCGGCATGGTGCTGTCGTGGTCGATATACTATACAGTGTCCAAGCTGCTCGTCGATGCGACAGGCTCTGCCGCAGTATCCGGCATGCTGCTGCGTCTTGCGGCGCTGGTGTTTCTCACCGTGCAGCTGTATGAGGATCACACCTTCGCCTCGCTGCTGCGCCAGGGGAAAAAGCAGCTCATTGCGCTCATTTCCATCGGTGTGTTCGGCTTTCTTCTTGACCTCTTTGCAAATCTGGGCTATGCCGGAGGCTCTCTGAGCACCGGCACAGCCCTTTTGAAAACCGACGTGCTGATGGTAAATCTCGCGACCGTGATAATTTACCGCAAAAAGCTCTACCTGTCCGATTGGGCGGGCACGCTTGTGATGATAGGCGGGGTGCTGCTCGTGCTGGGTGTGGATTTCCGCGGCATGCGCCTGAACCCAACCGACCTGTTTTTCATTCTCAGCGCTATGTGCGTCACGGTGAATGCGTTCATTATCAAGAACGTACAGGAGAGCTATCACGAGGATGCGGACACCATATCCTACTATAATAATTTTGTCGTGCTGCTGCTTTTCAGCAGTACGGCGGCGATAACCGGGTCGTTTACGCCCTCCGCTTTCGATCTGACCCCGTTCATGTGGGCGATGGTCGCACTCGGCGGACTGGCGCAGACGGGCATATACTTCTTCTATTACCGCAATCTCAAGCACTATGAGGTGTGGGTGGTGAAGCTGTATCTGCTGCTGATGCCGGTGGTGAGCTGCTTTATCGGCGTGTTTTTCCTCGGTGAGGAATTGACGGGGCGCAAGTTGCTCGGTATATTTACCGTGCTGTGCGGCGCTGTGCTGATACTGCTGCGCGGTAAAATAAACAGGAAAAGCATTTGTGCCGCAGGCTGAAAGGTGAGCAATGATATACGAAGGCGACAACATGATGGGCATCAAGCGCACGAACAGAAGCGCCGCGCTTTGGCTGCTGCATGAGCGCGGCAGTATGTCGCGCAAGCGCCTTGCCGAGAGCACAAGGCTCACCCCCGCCGCAATAACCAAGATCGTCGGGGAGATGATCGCCGACGGACTCGTCTGCGAGGGTGAGCCTCTGCCCGGCAGCGGTGTCGGGCGGCGCGAGGTCACGGTGGAGCTCAACGCCCATGCGCGCTGCGCGCTCGGCGTGCTCATAAATCTGCGGCAGGCTATTCTCTCCGCCGTCTGGCTCGACGGGTCGGTGATATTCTCCGAGGAGCTCGTGCTTGAGCCGCAGTGCGGCGCGGATGATACCGTGCGGCAGCTTTCGGCGCGGCTCATGGAGCTTGCGGAGCAAAACAGGCTCAAGCGTGAGCTTATCATCGGGCTCGGCATAGCGATACGCGGTGTCACCTCGCCGAACGGGCGCGTCATACGCAACAGCTTCGGCGCGCTCGATGCAAGGGATTATCCGATGTGCGCTCGCTTCGAGGAGCTTACGGGGCTTCCGTGCGTGATGAGCAACAACGTCCGCGCGCTCTTCGCCGCGCAGATGTTCAAATCGAGGGATGACGATCTCACCTCGCAGTTCTTTCTGCGCTGTGAATACGGTATCGGCGCGTCGCTGTCGATAAACGGGCGCATCTGGCGCGGCAGCAGCGAGCAGTGCGCAGAGATTGGGCATATCCCCGTCATTAAGCGCGGCGGCAAGCCCTGCTCCTGCGGCAAAAGCGGCTGTCTGGAGACTATCGCCTCCCCCACCGCTATACTCAGCAGTGCGCTGGCGCTGCTCTCGCCGGAGGAAACCCCTGTCTTGTGGAACATCTGCAAGGGGCGCGACGTATCCGAAATTACAATAGATGATGTGTTCAATGCCGCGCAGAGCGGTGATTTTGAAGTGGCGCAGCTCGTTGACACAGCAATCGCCGCGCTCGCCTCGGCGCTCAAGAGCGTTATTTACACGCTCGACCCCGGTAAGCTCGTGCTCTACGGCAGGATGTTTGAAAACCCGTACTATCTCACCAAGCTCATGGCAGAAATGCGCGAGGGTGTCGACTCCGGGCACAATATCCCGATAGAGAAGAGCCTTTATAATCAGACCCTTGAAAACTCCGCCGCAGGGCTGCTCATGGTGGAGAGCTTTTTTGAAGCAGGAGGTATAATATGATGGATATTCTCAAGTCGCTTACGGCAAAGAACCCCGCTCTGCCGCTCTATGATGTGCATGATGAAGCCTTTGCCCGCTACGGCAGGGTGCTCTCTCTTGGCGATACCTCCGCGCTGCACGCGGCGATGCTTGCCGCGCCCATCCCCGCAAGCGGCAACTGCTATGTCGCGTCGGACGCAGCGCTGATGGCGCTGGGCGAAACGGAGCGGATAAAGCTCTCCGTTTTCGGTGACATGCCCGTTCAGGCGGGCTACTGCAACGGTCACGGCTTTGCGCTCAATGCCGAGGAGTATCATCGGTGCAGCGAGGTGAACTATACAACGACGGGGCTCGTGCTGCTGCTCGCCCTGCCGGAGGACATTGTCGCGCGTGAGCTGGACAGCCGCCGCATAGTCGGGTTCTATCTCCCGCCGGACATGCCGGTCGAGATATATCCCCGCGTTCTGCACTTCGCGCCATGCCGCATAAGCGACGGCGGGTTCAACTGCCTCGTCGTGCTGACGGAGGGAACGAATGCGCCCCTCGGCAGCGTCGACACCTCGCTCCCCGGCGAGGACGGTATGCTGTGGATGCGCAATAAGTGGCTCATCTGCCATGCCGACTCCCCTCAAGCCAAAAACGGCGCATTCGTCGGCATCACCGGGGAAAATATAGCGTTGAATATATGATTATCAGTATAAATAATAATTGAGTAGGAGGTTCTCCAAAGCGGAGAACCTCCTACTATTATTGCCAATTACAGCGCTACGACAAGTCGGTTTCGCCCATCCTCATAAGAAAATTTGCCGTCTTTGATCGCGGAGCGGGCAAGCTTCACCGAAATATCCTCGCCCCCTGCAAGGGGATCGTATTCTCTGCCTCTCCAGGTGAAGCTCATTTCCAGCGTGTCCGCGTCCTCCTCGTACTCCGTGACAATCTCCACGGGAAATTCGGGCGCGCCGTTGGGGATAATGTTCACGGCAAGCACCTCTTCAAAAACACGCCGCATATTTTCCACACGTTTTCTCGGCAGCATATTCTTTTCGCCATAGCTTTGCAGCGCCTCACTCATGGCAATAAAATCATAATCCGCAGACTCCGCCGACAAGGGCAGCACCTTCAGCCGTTTCACAAAAGCACGGGTCTTGGCTTTCCTCGGCGCTTCAAAAATCTCCTGCGGCGTGCCCTGCTCGTAAATCATGCCCTCGTCCATATAGAAAACCCGCGTGGAAACATCTCTGGCGAACTTCATTTCATGGGTAACGATCATCATGGTCATGCCCTCGGCAGCCAGATTCTTTATGACCGAAAGCACCTCGCCCACCATTGTCGGGTCAAGCGCAGAGGTCGGCTCATCAAATAGAACGATTTCAGGATCCATTGCCAGCGTTCGCGCAATGGCAGCACGCTGCTTCTGCCCGCCTGACAGCTCCGACGGATAGCTCAGCGCTTTTTCCGCCATTCCGACCATGCGCAGCAGCCGCATGGCGTTGTTATACGCCGCCTGCGGACGTTCCTTTTTCAAAACCGTGGGGGCAAGCATAACATTTTCGATCACGGTCAAATGGTCGAACAGATAAAAGCTCTGAAACACCATACCCATGCGTTGGCGGAGCTCCCGCAGATTCGTCCTTTTATCTCCCGTATCGCAGCCAAAAACCGTGATCTTGCCGTCGGTCGGCGTTTCCAGACGGTTAATGCAGCGCAGAAGGGTGGATTTCCCTGTCCCGGAGGGACCGATGACCGTAATGACCTCGCCCTTGGTGATAACGGCGTTTACATCACGCAGCGGCGTAGCATTCGGATATGTTTTTTTCAAATGCTCCACCGTGATCAGCGCCGAGCCCGTCTCATCCGAAGAGGCGGGTTTTTCCGCCGTATTTTCTGTAGCAGTGCTTTCCGCCAAGATCCCGCGCGGCAGTTTTCTCGGCTTATGCTCGCAATCGAGCTTCAGCTCTATGCAGCCGATCAGCCGCGTGAACAGCAGGCACAGCGCAAAATAAATGGCAGCCGTCGTCAAGAGCGGGAAGAACGGCTCATAGGTGCGGCTTCTTATGATATCTCCCGCTTTTGTCAGATCCTGAATGGAGATATACCCCACGATGGAGGTCATTTTCATCATGCTCACAAACTCGCCCTTGTACAGCGGCAGAACATGGCGTATAGCCTGCGGCATGACGATGCGTCCGAGTATATCGGAATTTGCAAAGCCGAGGGCTGTAGCCGCCTCCCACTGACCCTTGCTGACGGCGGCTATTCCCGCCTGCAAAATGCCCGCCACAGACACGGCGAACATCATGGAAAACGCGACCGTCCCCACAAGAACAGGCTCTAAATCCACCCCGCCGAAAACGACAAAGTACGTAATAAGCAAAATCACCAGCGCAGGGACACCCTGCATCAGCTTGCAAAAGCCTCTTGCAAAGGCGGAGATGAGCGCGCTGCCGCTGCGGAGCAGGAGCACAAGACCAAAGCCCAATACCGTGCCGAGCACCGCCGAGCAGACGGAGATCACGAGCGTCACCGCCAAGCCGTCTGCAATCAGCTGCCAGCGGCTCTCCCGTATAAACGTCTTTTCAAAGCTCTCGCAAATATTATCCCAAAGGCTGTTTCCCTTTGCGGCAGCTCCGTCTGAAATAACCATTATCGTTTCCACGTCGAAATACGGCGTGGAAAAATCCACCGCCTCAGCCCGCTCCTCCGTCACAAACAGCCCGGACATGATATAGTCCACCTTGCCGGACGAGCACGCCAGAACGATACCCTGCCAATCGTATATCTCAGTCTTCAGCTCCGCGCCGCACCAGAGCGCAAAGCGCTGCATCAGCTCCACATCAAAGCCCGTGAGCACACCGTCCTGATAAAAGGAGAACGGCTCATACAGCCCGGTGGTTCCGACCTCTATCGTGTATTCGGGGTTTTCCGGGCTTGCGATTTCCGGCATGCTGTAATCTTTTTCAACGATCCAGCGCTGCTTCATGTCCGCCAGCGTGCCGTCCGCCTCGATTTCGGTCAGAAACGCATTGATTTTCTCCAGCGCATTGGGAAGCTCCGTCTGCGGGCTCACCGCAACTGCGGCAAGCCCGGGCGTGCCCACAACACCGTCGGAATGCACCCGTAAGCCGGTTCTTCCCCCAGCCACAGAGCTTTCATACAGGTTTTTATCCACTGCAAAGGCGTCCGCCTTACCGGACTGCACAGCCAAATAACCGTCAGCCGCACTGCTCACATAGATATATTCAGCGTCCGGATAGGTTTCCTTTGCCGCAGCCTCGGTGGTCGTCCCCACCTCCACCGCGATGATCGCGTTTTTCAGCTCCGGCTCGGCATATGCCTCCTCACCCGAAGCTGAAGCGTTGTCTTTCCCGCAGCCCGAAAAACAGAGCACCAGCACCAGCGCCGCCGCGACGGAAATATGATTTATTCGTTTCATCCGCTCCCTCTCCTTGCAGTTTTTATGTTGTAATACTTCTATTGGCTGCCTCAGCTCAGCTTTATAACCAGCCTGTTCTCATCCGGCAGGTATTTTATCGACCCCTCGTCGGGATAGCACGGCATCTCGTTGTACCACTGACAGTTGAGTATAGTGTCCTCGCGGTACATATACAGGTCAAGTCCGAGGTAATACTTTATAAAATCAACGCGGGTGTAGGTGTTGACAAGATCCTCGTTCGCCCCCGTGAAATCGCCCGTGTTCATCTCCTCCGTGAAGTGCGTCAGCCCGCTTTGCACATCGCCCACGATGTCCACGACCGTGTAGCGGCTGAAGTTGGGGTTGTCCATGACCTCCGCCATGAGAGCATTATAAAACGAGAACGCATTTTCATACTCAAGATACATCTTGAGATACACCTTGTTTGCAAAGAACACGTTCGACGCGATTATCGCGGCAGCCGCGAGCGCCGTCACCGCGCGCCCGGTGCGCACGGCGGGCTTGCCCGTCCCTGCCGCCGCCTCGACCGCGACCGCAGTCAGCACATAAAACGACACGAACGAAAACATCACGAGCGAGTGGATAATATCCGCAGAGGCGATAAGGTACATACAGCTTACGCTCAGCGGATAGAGCGCCGCCAGCACCGCTGCCAGCACGGCGCGGCGCACGTCCCTCGCGCGCACGGCACAGCTGACGAGCGCATACACCACTGCAAGCGCGCAGACAATGTGCGCCGCTGCGGAGAGCTTGGAGCTGACAAAGCCGAAGTTGCCGGAAACGAATATCCCGACAAACGAGGAATACGCCGCAAGGAGACTGCGCCCTATGCCGACGCTCGCCGTGACCTCATATTCCTGATAGCCGGAGCCGGCAAGGCTCTCGACAATGAGCGTGACGAGATAATATATCCCCAGCGCTGCCGCCAGCAGCACCAGCAGCGTTATTCCACGGCGCAGTACCGTCTTTGCCTCACTGCCGGAGAGGAGCTGCTTTATCAGCCACACCACGCACAGGCTCGCCGCGAGGGCGATATACGCCTGATATATCCCCAGCGCCGCTGCCAGCAGCACCACGCCCAATACGTACCTGCGCCATCCGCCGCGCGCGAACAGGTGCACGGCAATAACGGCGAGGAGGATCGCCAGCGCGTAGGGCGCACTTGTGAACATATAGCAGAAGTTGCCCGTGAGCGCGGGGAACGCCGCGACAGCGCCGCCGAGCAGCGCCTGCGCCATGCGCCCGTTTATCTCGAAGCAATCGACCATCACGCACACCGCCGCCGCAATGAGCAGCAGAGCGATAACGCCGTATATCCACGGCATGGACACGTCCGGGAACAAGAGCTTTGTCGCCTCCAGTCCCCAGCGCCCGGAGGTCAGCGTCGCGCCCTTGGAGAAGAGTGCCGTCGTCTCGTCCGCGTTGAGCAGCTTATTTGTGAAGGCGTACATATGCGCAAGGAAGCCCGTGATGAGCGTTGCCGCGAGGGGCACGGCGTACCGCCGCGCCGCGTCTGCGAGGGCGAACGCACCGCGCTCGCACAGAGAGAGGTTTTTATCACACATCTTTTATCCCCTCCTCAGCCCAGCTTAACAACGACATAGCCGTCGATCATTTTTATCGACCCGTAGTACGGGTATTCCGCCATATCCGCAAACTCCGCCGTCGCGGCGAGCGCTTCGCACTCCTCCGCCGTTGCGAGCGGGACATTGCTGCCGAGATAGCGGCGGATGAAGTTCTCGCGCGAGTAGGCGTTGATGAGCCCTCGGCTCGGTCCTGCGATATAGCCGAGGTCGAGCTTGTCGTCAAATCGCGTGACGGCGTTGTCCTGCTGTCCGATAATGGCGAGCTTCGTGTCCGCCTCAAAGCCATTTGTGTTCTCGGCGCGCGAGAGGAGAATGGAATAGAACGAATATGCGTTCTCGTATTCGAGGTACATTTCAAGATACACCTCGTTTGCAAAGTACACGTTCCCCAGCAGCACAAGCGCGAGAATGACATACACCGCATCCCGCGCAGTGCGCTGCCACAGCGCCGAGCCGAGCGCCAAATGCTCGGTCAGCATCGCCGCGAGGATATACACCACAATGAAGCTGTATATAACAAGCGTGTGGATCGAGTCCTTGCTCATGGCAAGGAACATACAGTTCACCGCCAGCGGCAGCAGCGCCGTCAGCACGAGCAGCAGCACGCCCTCCGCCGCCGCGCCCGTGCGCAGTCTTTTCACGGCGGCATACACCGTGCCCGCCGCGATAAGCGCCATGAGCGCGATGTGCACCCGGCGCGAAAGCTCGCTTGTGATGAGGGCATACTCGCGGTAGGTGAAGTAATAGACAAAGAAGTCATACGCCGTGCGCACTCTGCCGAGTATGCCGGCAGAGCTGGTGTTCGTGCGGACATAGTCGTTGAACTCTGTCCCCGTGAGGGCGAACACCGCGAGTGTCACCGCCGCATATACCGCAAGCGCGGCGAGCAGCAGCGCAAGCGCGCGCAGGAGATAGCGCACGATGAACTTAAAGCGCTGCTCCCCGTCGAGGCAGAGCCGCACCGCGTACAGCAGCATAAGGCTTGCCGCGAGGGCGATATACGCCTGATATATCCCCAGTGACAGCGCGAGCAGCACCACGCCGGCAATATTTCTCGCCGCGCCGCCGCGGCAGATAAGATACGCCGCAAGCACGGCGAAGAGGAACGCGAGCGCGTAGGGCGCGCTTGTGAACATGAAGCAGAACGTCCCCGTCTGGGAGGGTAACGCCACGATCATGCCCGCCAAAAGCACGCGCATCAGCGGGCTTTTTATCTCAAACAGCCGCACTATCAGGCACACGGATACCGCCAGCAGCACAATGCTCACCAAGCCGTAGAGCCACGGCATGGAGTAATCCGGGAAGATGAGCTTCACCGCCTCCAGCCCCCAGCGCCCGGAGGTCACGGTCGCGCCCTTGCCGAAGAGGGATTCTATCTCGTCGGCATTGACAAGCTTGTTGGCAAAGGCAAACATATGCGCCGCCAGCGCAAACACGAGCGCCGCGAGAAACGGCACCCGGTCGCGCGCCGTGCACTGCCATGCGCGCTTCACCGCGCGCTCCAGCGGGGTCAGCTTACTTTTTTCCATGGTTTTCGCTCCTTTCCGCCGCAAAATCCGACAGGCGGATAAATCCGTGCGCCGCCACGGGTATCATTAAAATTACATAGCTCATGACATACTGCGACTTTGCCTCGAACATCAGGTGGTAGAGCAGCCCGCCGAGAATGACGAGCGGGAAGAGTGCCGCCATGATGTCCTTTTTGCGCCACAGCAGCACCAGCCCCAGCGTAAAGCCGAAGAAAACAAGCTGCTGGAAGAAGTTCATCAGTTGAGTCAGGCAGCTGGCAAAGCGCTGACAGACAAGCTCATATAGTCTGCCCGACTCGCTGTAGCTCTTGCGCACCTGATTTGTCCACAGGCTCTGATATGTCGGCTCGTTCCACTGGCTGAGAAGCTTGCGGGAGAAAAAGTGCATGCACTCGCGCGGGTTCGCCTTGAAGTATTCCACGCGCGCGGCTATTGTCTCTCGCGCGATCTCCTCCGTCGCGGCGGGGTCATAGCCCGTCGCGGCATACACATCGGTGGTATAGGCGCGCTCGTACCAGCCCGAGCAGCTCTTCCCCTCGCTCACGCCCATCGCCATCCAGCACAGGCGCGGCACGCCGCTGCCGTAATCGTTACCGCTGCGCCGCTCGTAGATGCGCTGCGGCATATCCTTTGCCGCCAGCACCGCCGCCACGGTCAGCGCGAGGCACAGAATCGACTTCCACCCCGGCTTTTTCACCAGCAGCACCAGCCACACGATGACAAGCGCAATAAAGAAAATCGCGTAGTTGAGCTTGAGGCATACCGCCAGCGCCGTCAGCACGGCGCAGAGCACGCCGTGTAAAATGCGCCCGTTCTCATGAAAGCGCAGAAACGCCGACACGGCGCACACCGCGCACATGAAGCCGGGGATAGTGCCGTATATATATGTGGTGAACAGCACGCCCGGCAAAAAGAACAGCAGCAGCACCGCCGTCAGCTTCACCGCGTCATCGCTGCGCGAGATGCGCCCCGTGCAGTCGAGCAAGGCGGCATAGCCCACGGCGAGGAACACGGCGTTCAGCCCCTGCAAGACGAGCGCGGAGAACCCCTCCGGCGCGTTCGGCAGCACGAGATTGAACGCGCGGAACACAAGCTCCTCATACAGCACAAAGCCGAATTGGAACGGGAAAAACATGAAGTATTCCTTATAATAGCTAAAATCCCCCTGTGCCGCCTGACGGGCAAAGAACGTCACGACATACGAGTCCTCCGACGGCTGTAGCTTTGCCGAGCACGCAAACACCAGAGAGAACGCCAGTACCCACGCTGTCAGCAGCGCCGTCACGCGGCGAACGCTGACATGCTCCAGCATACGGCGGAGAATGTACACCGCCGCCGTGCATATGGCGAGCATGATAATGTTGAGGAAAAAGTTGTCTTGATTAAAGGTGACTATCTCCCCGCCGGCACCGCCCGTGCTCATTCCTGTCGTGCGGATGAGCGACATGGGCAGCAGAAACGCCATGAACGCCAGCGTCAGCGCCAGCACGAGCCCCGCACATATCCGGCTGAATTTATTTCGTTTTTCATCCGCTCTTCCGCTCACGCTTTCTCCCCCGATTTGTTATTCGAGCTTTATAATAATATCTTCGCCGCACTTTATAACAGACCCGTCTGCCGGAAACGCCGGCATAGCGCTGTACAGTGCCATAAACTCATCATCCGGCTCAAAGCCGAAATCTACGTTTCTAACGTTTACGTCCGCTGCCTGCTCATCAAGCCCAAGAAAGTCGTGCAGAAGCCGGTTTCTGCTGTATATACTGATAACCTCATCACGCACGGCGGGAATATTCCACATGCTTATTTCCGGAACGGTATATATCGCGCCTGAAGCTCTGCCCGCTATCACCACGCGCTCCTCTCCCGTATAGTCCGGCAGAGCCTTTATGCGCGAGACCAGCTGCTGACATAATCCGTAGCTCTCCTCGTATACGAGCCTCTGTTTCAGAAACACCATGTTGGAAAACACCGTGTTCGCGCAGACGACAAGCGCAAGCAGCACTGCCGAGGCATCGCGCGCCGCACTGCTGTATCGCGGCAGCTCTGCACAGTCCGCAAGCGAGGCGAAAATCACATACAGCACATAAAAGCTGAAATACTCCACCGTGTGCTGCCCCGGTGTCACAACGGCAAGGCAGTTGATGCTCAGCGGATACACGATAACGAGCAGCGCAAACAGTATGCGCTTGCCCCAATCCATTTTTCTGACAAAGGCGTACAGGCATACGAGCGCTGTTATCCCTATCAAAGCAAGGTGCAGCAGACGTGACAGCCGCGACGGGACGAAAAGCAGGTAGCTGTACATAATGCCCTTGAAAAACGTTCCGTACGCATTGAATATTCCGTTCAGCCCCTCAGAGGTTATCGACATTGCGGCATATTCGTTATATTCCGTCGCCGTGAGCGTCATAACGACCTTGTTGACCGCAAAATACAGCACAAGCCCACCTGCCAGCACGGCGAGACACCATATCCCGCAGCGGAGCAGGCGCTGCCAGCTCCATTCGCGCTCCATCGCTTTTCTTATAAGATACGCCACAAACAGCCCGCTCGCAAGGGAAATATACGCCTGATAGATGCCAAGCGCGAATGTGAGCAGCAAAACGCCCCCCCATCGTCCGCGTCCGCCGTGCAGCGAGACATATACCGCCAGTGTGATTAGCAGCACGGCAAGCGCATACGGCGCGCTTGTGAACATATACGTAAACGTCAGCGCCTGCACAGGGAAGCTCACGATAAGCCCCGCGAGGACGCACTGCAATATGCGCCCCTTTATCTCAAACGTGCGGATAATGACGCAGGCAGCCACGCTAAGCAGCACAGAGGCGATAACGCCGTATATCCACGGCATGGACACGTCGGGGAATATAAGACTCGTCAGTGCGAGCGCCCAGCGCCCGGAGGAGAGCGTCGCGCCCTTGTCGAAAATATACTCCAGCTCATCCGCGTTGACGAACTTATTCGTAAACGCATACAGGTTCGCCGCCAGCGCGAACACAAAGCCTGTGATAAGCGGCAGCTTATACTCCGCCGCCAGCGCCGTAATGTGCGCCCAGCCGCGTTCAAGCAGCGTCGGCTTATTCTGCAATGCTCTCCATCCCCTCTGTTTTTCTCTTCCCTTACCCCAGCTTTACGACGACAAAGCTGCCGATGCACTTCACCGAGCCGTCGTAGGGATATATTGGCATATCCTCTATCTCCGCCGCCATGGCAGGCGCTTCATTCTCTGCGTCGTTAAGCTGCTGAATTTCGGCATCAAAGCCGAGATAATATCGGATAAGGTTTGCCCTGCTGTATACATTTATTATCTGATCCCCTACGCCCGGAAGCTCGCTCCCGTCCGTGTCGATCTCCGGCACGCCGCTGTATTCCTCCGACGCGCCGACTAAAACTATCGCGTCCCCCGCGTCATAGCCGTCCTGCGCCTTTATCCGAGCCGCTACGCCAGAATAGAAGCCAAAGCCCTGCTCATACAAAAGGCGCTGCTTGAGGTAGATCATGTTGGAAAAGACGAGGTTTCCCGCCAGCACCAGCACGAGCAGCACCGTCACAGCATCGCTGACATATGCCGCCGGAACGGAAAACCTATCCGTCGCAGCAGCGACGAGCACGTATAGCGAGAAAAAGCTGAAATACTCCACAGGATGCGGAACGGGCGAAATAAGCAGAAGGCAGTTTATGCCTATTGGGAAGATAAGCACGAGCACGGCGAGGATCACCCGCTTACCCCGGTCATTGCACAGCACACCCTGCACCGCAAGCTCCGTGACGGCAAGCAGTATGAGCAGCTTATGCACAAGGGCGGAAAACTCCGTCGGCACGAAGCGCAGAAACTGCGAATTTATCATAGCCTTGAACATCGCGTTTGCCGCCTGCAGACCGAAGGAAATATTGGGGCGGACAGCCTTTGACGCATATGAATTGTACTCGGTATTCGTGACAAGCATAACGGCTTTGTTCACCGCAAAGTACAGCGCCGCAGCCGCCAGCAGCACGGCAATGCAGCCTAAGCCCTGCCGGAGAAGCCTCTGCCAGCTCATTTTTCCGTCAAGCGTTCCTTTGATAATATACACGAGAAACAGCCCGCTCGCAAGGGAAATATACGCCTGATAGATGCCAAGCGCGAATGTGAGCAGCAAAACGCCCCCCCATCGTCCGCGTCCGCCGTGCAGCGAGACATATACCGCCAGTGTGATTAGCAGCACGGCAAGCGCATACGGCGCGCTTGTGAACATATACGTAAACGTCAGCGCCTGCACAGGGAAGCTCACGATAAGCCCCGCGAGGACGCACTGCAATATGCGCCCCTTTATCTCAAACGTGCGGATAATGACGCAGGCAGCCACGCTAAGCAGCACAGAGGCGATAACGCCGTATATCCACGGCATGGACACGTCGGGGAATATAAGACTCGTCAGTGCGAGCGCCCAGCGCCCGGAGGAGAGCGTCGCGCCCTTGTCGAAAATATACTCCAGCTCATCCGCGTTGACGAACTTATTCGTAAACGCATACAGGTTCGCCGCCAGCGCGAACACAAAGCCTGTGATAAGCGGCAGCTTATACTCCGCCGCGAGCGCCATAATGCGCGCCCAGCCGCGTTCAAGCAGCGTCGGCTTATTTTGCAATGCTCTCCCTCCCCTCTGTCTCGTTCTCTTCCCTTTACCCCAGCTTTACGACGACAAAGTCTCCGATGCACTTCACCGACCCGTCGTAGGGGTATATTGGCATATCCTCTATCTCCGCCGCCGCGCCGGACGCATCCCACTGCGCCCAGTCGAAGGTCGGCGGGTCGAAGCCCGCATAATACGTCAGAAAATCACTGCGGCTGTACACGTTAATTAGCCCCTCCATTATCCCCACAAGGTCGGAGGTGTCGATTTCGCTTGACGTATGCAGCAGCTCGTGCGCGTCGCCCGTGAGCAGCACCATTGTCCCCGCGCCGTAGCCGTCCGCCGCCTTGACGCGCGCGGTCAGCCCGGAATAAAACGCATATGCGTTTTCATATTCAAGCTTCATCTTGAGATAGAGCCGATTCGCATACAGCACGTTGCACCCAACGACCACGGCGAGCGCCAGCGCCAGCACATCCCGCGCGGGAGCATGGCGGCGCGCCATCAGGCTCTCCGCCGCGACGGCGGCGAGGATATACACCGCCGTAAAGCTGTACAGCATGAGCGTGTGCCGCTGGGCGGAGATGACGTAAAGGCAGTTCACGCCAAGCGGCAGCAGCGCCAGCAGCACCGCCGCCAGAACGGCGCGCGCTCTCGGCGGCTTGTCCTTTATAAACCACAGCGCAAGCTCCGCGCCGACAAGCGCAAGGCACAGATAATGCATGAGCCTTGACGTGTCCGATGCGATAAGGTGATAATACCCCCGGTAAAAATACCCCAAAAACGCCGTATACGCCACGCGCAGCCCGAAAAGTATTGATTTTATATCCGTCTGGAAGCTCGCGTCGGCATAGGAGTTATATTCCGTATGCGATGCAAGCATGACTATCTTGTTTATCACAAAATACGCCGCCAGCGACAGCGCAAGGTATGCCGCGCACATCACGCCGCAGCGGACGATGCGCTGCACGTCCCACTCCCCGTCGAGCGTGCGCTTGAGAAGATACACCACGCACCAGCTCACCGCGACGGAGAGATATGCCTGGTATATCCCCAGCGACAGCGTCAGCATTGCGCACGACGCGGCATAGCGCCATCGCCCCTCGCGGCACAGCAGCACATACACCGAGCCCGCCGAAAGCAGCACCGCAAGCGCATACGGCGCGCAGGTGAACATATAGCTGAACGTGACTATCTGCGACGGGAACACAACAAGCAGCGCGCCGAGCAGCACCTGCCACAGCGTGCTTTTTATCTCAAAAATGCGCACCGTCAGGCACGCCGCCGCCGTCAGCAGCAGCAGCGAGAGCATGCCGTTTATCCACGGCATGGAGAGGTCGGGAAAAAGTAAGCTCGACAGCGCGAGCGCCCAGCGCCCGGAGGATATGGACTCCCCCTTGCCGAACAGCCCCGCGATCTCGTCGAGATTCAAAAGCTTGTTCGTGAACACGAAGAGATAGGCGGCAAGCCCCGCCGCAAGCGCCGACACCGCGCAGGGCGCATACCGCGCCGCGCGTTTTGCCGTCATGTTCATGGCTTCCGCCTCCTCTCATGCAAAGCTTTATCAACGTTTCATCTGACAGTGAACAGTTGCCCGCTGTGCGCGGCTACCGTGCCGGTATACACGCCGCACCCCGCCGCAGAGCAGTCCGCCGAGAATGTGCACACCGCGTCCCCGCGGTTTATCACCGCGAGATACGCCCCGTCCCGCGCCTCCGCGCCGAAGGCGTCCCTGCCGCCGGTGATATAGCGCAGTATCATCAGCACATCGGCGTTTTCCGCCATGAACAAAGCCTCACCCGTGCTCATCGCGTCTGCCGCGCGGCGCTCGCGGGCGAGATAGGCATAGTAATCGTGCAGCTCACGCTCGCCCTCCTTGAACGGCAGGCGGTTGAACGGGTCGCACACGCCGCACATTCCCTGCTCGTCGCCGTAGTAAACGCTCGGCACGCCGGGTACGGCAAACTGTATCAGCGCGCAAAGGCGCTCCGTCTCCACGGCGCGGCTCAGCGCCGCGTCGGAAAATTGCAGCCTCATCTGCTCCTCGCGGCTCAAATCGCGGATGTTGAAATCCACGCACAGCGCCGTGCGCAGGCGGTCAACATCGTGCGAGCCGAGCAGGTTCATGAGCGAGTAGTACATGGGCTTGGGGTAATTCATCTGCTGCGCGATGAGAAAATCGCGCAGGGCATAGGCATCCATATGCCCGCGCACAAAGGCGAGCACCGCGTTTCTGAACGGATAGTTCATCACGCTGTCGAGCGAGCAGCCCAGCGCATAATTGCGCCTCCTGCCGTAGCTCTCCTTTATCACCGCATCCTCCCACACCTCGCCCAGTATGAGCGCGTCGGGCTTCTCCGCCTTGGCGGAGGCGCGTATAAGCGAAAGCGTCTCATCCGGCAGCTCATCCGCCACATCGAGCCGCCAGCCCGCCGCGCCACGCCGCAGCCACGTTTTCACAACGCTGTCGCGGTCAAGAATGACATAGCCTTCCCAGTCCGCGTTCAGCTCGTTGACCTCCGGCAAATCCTTGAACCCCCACCAGCAGCGGTATTCGTCCGGGAAGTGCCTGAAATCGTACCAGCTATAAAACTCCGACTGTTCCCCTTGACACGCGCCGACGGAGGGATAGTTGCCGCAGCGGTTGAAGTATATGCTGTCCGCGCCGGTGTGGGAGAACACGCCGTCGAGAATTATGCGTATGCCGCGCGCAGCCGCTGCGGCACACAGGTGCTCGAAGTCCTTCTCCGTGCCGAGAATGGGGTCGGGGCGCATATAGTCCGATGTGTCGTAGCGGTGGTTTGAGCGCGCCTCAACTATGGGGTTGAGGTATATCACGCTTATGCCCAGCTCCTCAAGGTAGTCAAGCCGCTGCTCTATGCCGCGCAGCGTGCCGCCGTAAAAATCGTCGGGGCTGTAATCGCGCTCAAAGGCGCGCGGCTGCCAGCGTACAGGCTCGTCAAGGCTCGCGTGCAGCTCCGCCGTCTGCCCCAGCGCGCGATGATACTCCACGCCGCGCTTTGCGGTATCGTCGTCGGAAAAGGCAAAGCGGTCGGGGAAAATCTGATACATGATGCTGCGGCGAAACCACGCGGGCGTGTCGAAATCCGCCGCCGCGACCGTCAGGCGGAAGCCGCCGCACTCGCGCCCGGATATGCGCCCGATAAAGCCCGTCGCATCCGGGCAGAGCCAGTGCGTGCCGTCGTCCGTCTCGATGCGGAAGAAGAACCACAGCGCCTGCGGCGTATCGGGCGCGGTGAAATACGCCGCGCAGTCCCGCCCCTCGCGTGCCATGGGGTGTTCCGCGCGTCCCGCGTCGCCGTATACGACGAGCGTCGCCGTGCGCACGCTGCCGCCGAGCACGCGAAACGCGAAGCGCACCGTCTCCCCGCAGCGCAGCGCGCCGCCGGGACGGCGGCAGTCGTCGAGCCGCCCGTCAAAGCGCACGGCAAGGCGGCACATCGCCGCCGAGCGCAGCAGACTGACTATGTGTGCAGTGCGCGGCTGAATGGCATACATCTCATCGCTGCTCACGCCGTCCGCGCGTATATCCGCGCAGCAGTGCGCCGTGACGTTGTACGCCGTGTTCATCGCAAAGCCGCAGTCGTCCAGCAGCAGGCGCATAAGCTCCGGCGCGACGAGCGGGTTTTCGCTCGTATAAAAGCACTCGCGCAGACGGTCGAGCGTGAGCCCGCGCCGCAGACAGTCCTGCGCCGCATGGTACGCCGTCGCCGCCGCGTCAAAATACTGCCGCATAAGCGCGGGGCAGTCGTCCCGCTCCAGCAGCGCCGCGAGCTCCTCATCGCCACCGACGGCGCGCCAGCGCCCGTTTTCGAGGCGGGCGGTGACTGCACGGCGGTTTTTGTATTCTATTGAAAGGGCTTGGCTGTCCGACCAGTGCTCGGCATAGCTTCCGCCGAAGTATACGGTGTATTGAATGTCATTCAAAGCATGCATATGTACAGTCTTGCGTACTCCTGTGCTGAAATTTCAAAGCCAAAATCGGCGCGCATGGCGTTGGAGATGAGCGCGCGCATCGTCTCCGCATTCTGCCAACAGCCGAGAGCACGGCGCACGGCATCGCGCAGCTCCCAAGCGTCGTAATTGGCGAAGGTGAAGCCGTTGCCCTCGCCGGTGTATTGGTTGTACGGCGTGACCGTGTCGCGCAGCCCGCCCGTCTCGCGCACGATCGGCAGCGAGCCGTAGCGCATGGCGATCATCTGGCTCAGTCCGCACGGCTCAAAGCGCGAGGGCATGAGGAAGAAATCACTGCCCGCGTAGACAAGGTGCGCCAGCTCCTCGTTATAGCCGAGGTAGGAGCACAGCCACCCCTTATAGCGCTCCTCCGCGCCGCGCATGAAGTTTTCAAACCTGTCCTCGCCGGAGCCGAGCAGCACGAACTGCATATCCTCGTGGCTCATCAGCTCGTCCAGCGCACAGGTGACAAGGTCGAAGCCCTTCTGCTCCGTCATGCGCGTGACCATGGCGAAAAGCGGCACATTCTCGCGCACCTCCAGCCCCAGCCGCGCCTGAAGCGCCGCCTTGCACTGCGCCTTGCCCTTGAGATGTCCCCGGTCAAAGTGCGCGGGAATGCGCGGGTCGGTCTTGGGGTTGAACACCTGCTTGTCTATGCCGTTTATAATGCCGGAGAGGTCGTTTGCGCGGGCATTGAGTATCCCGTCGAGTCCCTCGGCAAAGTACGGCGTGCGTATCTCCCATGCGTAGCTTGGCGAGACGGTGTTTATCTTGTCGGCAAACACGCACCCCGCCTTGAGGAAGTTGGCGCAGCCGTAAAGCTCCATATACTCGGCGGTGTAATATTGCGAGTCGATGCCGAGCAGATCCTGCACGAAGTCAAAGCCGCACTTGCCCTGAAACGCGATGTTGTGTATCGTCAGCAGGAATTTTATATCGTCCTGCTCCGCGCCGGGGTACTGCGTGCGCGCGAGCATGGGGATCATGGCGGTGTGCCAATCGTTGCAGTGTACAACGTCGGGCGAGAAGTCAAGGCTCGGTATCGCGTCGAGCACCGCGCGGCAGAAGAAAGCATACTGCTCAATCTCGTCATACCCGCCGCGGTATATCCAGTCGCCGAAATAGCGCTCACTGTCAACAAGATAGATGACAACCCCGTCGAGGTTGAGCTTTTCTATGCCGACATATTCGTGCCGCCAGCCGAGATCGACGTAGAAATAAAACAGATGCTCCACCCGGTCGGCGTATTTTTCTTTTATTATCCTGTGGTAAGGTGTGATGACACGCGCGTCGATGCCGAGCGCGGCAAGCGACTTCGGCAGTGTGCCCACAACGTCGGCAAGCCCGCCCGTTTTGGAGAGCGGCGCGCACTCCGCCGCCGCGAGGAGCACGTTAGGCAGCGCGCCTCTGCCGCGCTGATTGAGCATTTCACGAAATTCCCTTTTCATGTTTTTCCCTCCGTATAACATATCACTTGTCTCCGGCTCACGCTTCCCCATTGCTTGTTGTATAATATCTGATTATACAACGTTTTCGTGTCAATTCCAAGCATAAAATAAAGTCCGCGGAGGTCAATTTTCAAAAAGGGACATGATATTGCATGTGGTGTGAAATTGTTTGCCAATGTCATGCGATTAGGGTGCTCATCGTTACCTTGAAAAATCTGTGCTGTTTTGCTTGAGCTTTGCCGCCTGCGGTGGTATAATATATTTCATTATTTAGGGCATCGGAGCGTTTATGGACAGTTTCAAGCTTGTTTCACAATACAGACCCACCGGCGACCAGCCGCAGGCGATAGATGCGCTCGTCAGCGGAATAGAGAACGGGCTGGACGAGCAGGTGCTGCTCGGAGTGACGGGCTCGGGCAAAACGTTCACGATGGCGAACGTTATCGCGCGTCTCAACCGCCCCACGCTTGTCCTTGCGCACAACAAGACCCTCGCCGCCCAGCTTTGCAGCGAGTTTAAGGAGTTTTTCCCGGAAAACGCCGTGGAATACTTCGTCAGCTACTACGACTACTACCAGCCGGAGGCGTATATCCCCCACACGGACACATACATTGAAAAGGACTGCGCCATAAACGACGAGATTGACCGGCTTCGCCTGTCGGCGACGTTTTCGCTGCTGGAGCGGCGCGATGTTATCGTCGTCGCCTCCGTGTCGTGCATCTACGGCTTGGGCGAGCCGGAGGATTTCGCCAACATGGCGATATCCATGCGCCCCGGACAGAGCTGGAACATGGACGCGCTTCTGCGCAAGCTCATCGAGGCGCGCTATGAGCGCAACGATATAGCCTTTGAGCGCAATATGTTCCGCGTGCGCGGCGACACGGTGGAGATTTTTCCAGCCTACTGGAACGACCGCGCCATACGTGTGGAGTTTTTCGGCGATGAGATAGACCGCCTGAGCGAGATAAACGTCGTCACCGGCGCGGCGGAGCGCTATCTCACGCACGCCGTCGTCTACCCGGCGAGCCACTATGTCACCACCAAGGAGAAAATGGCAGCGGCGATAGAGCGCATACGCGCAGAGTGCGACGAGCGGGTGAAATATTTCACCGACAACAACAAGCTCATCGAGGCGCAGCGCATAAAGCAGCGCACGGATTATGACATAGACATGATGCAGGAGCTTGGCTACTGCAACGGTATAGAGAACTATTCCCGCGTCATCGCCGACCGCCCCGTGGGCAGCCCGCCTATGACGCTGTTGGACTATTTCCCAAAAGATTTTCTGCTGTTCGTGGACGAGAGCCATGTCACCCTGCCGCAGGTGCGCGCAATGTACCGGGGCGACCGCGCGCGTAAGGAGGCGCTGGTGGAATACGGCTTCCGCCTGCCCTCGGCGTTCGACAACCGCCCGCTGAAATTTGACGAGTTTGAAGGGCGCATACATCAGCGCGTGTTCGTCTCCGCCACGCCCGGCAGCTATGAGCGTGAGCGCGCGGGGCAGATAGTCGAGCAGATCATTCGCCCGACCGGGCTTTTGGACCCGGAGATATTCGTCCGCCCGACCGAGGGGCAGATAGACGATCTTATAGGCGAGATAAACGCAAAAACCGCAAGGGGGCAGCGCTCTCTAGTCACGACGCTCACGAAGAAAATGGCGGAGGATCTCACGGCGTATTTGATGAATGCGGGCATCCGCTGCCGCTATATGCACCACGACATCGGCACGATAGAGCGCATGGAGATCATACGCGACCTCAGAACGGGTGAGTTTGACGTGCTTGTCGGCATTAACCTGCTGCGCGAGGGGCTGGATATCCCAGAGGTCGGTCTTGTCGCGATACTCGACGCGGACAAGGAGGGGTTCCTGCGCAGCGAGACGAGCCTTATCCAGACTGTCGGACGCGCCGCGCGCAACGCGGAGAGCATCGTCATCATGTACGGCGACACGGTCACGCCGTCGATGCAGGCATGTATCGACGAGACGGCGCGCCGCCGCGACATACAGACGGCGTACAACGCCGAGCACGGCATTGTCCCCAAGACGATAGTCAAGAGCGTGCGCGAGCTTATCGAAATATCCTCCGATACGGCGCAGGTGCGCAAGTTCGGCGGCGTGAAAATGACCGAGCATGAGCGCCGCGCGCTCATTGACCAGCTGGAGGCAAAGATGCGCAAGGCGGCGCAGATGCTCGAATACGAGATCGCCGCACAGCTGCGCGATGAGATTATCAGACTGCGCGGGGAAAAGTGAGGGTGAATACATGGAACTGATGATAATAGACGGCAACAGCATCGTTAACCGCGCTTTCTACGGCGTGCGGGCGCTCAATGCGCCCGATGGCACGCCCACGAACGCGGTTTATGGTTTTATTGCCATTTTTCAGCGCATATATGACGAGGTGAAGCCCGACGCCGTGTGCGTCAGCTTTGACCTCAAAGAGCCTACGTTCCGCCACAAGGCATACGACGGCTACAAGGCGCAGCGCAAGCCCATGCCGGAGGAGCTTGCCGTGCAGATGCCGATACTCAAGGAAGTGCTGGACGCGATGGGCATACGGCGCTACGAGCTGGCGGGCTACGAGGCGGACGATATACTCGGCGCGTTCTCGCGCACATGCGAGAACTCCGGCTGGACGTGCACCGTCGTCACCGGCGACAAGGACAGTTTGCAGCTCGTTTCCGACAGCACGACGGTTTGCTCCGTCAAGTCGCGCATGGGCAAGACGGAGACGGTGATGTATACCCCCGCGCGCTTTGCCGAGGAATACGGCTTCGCCCCTCCGCTCATGGTTGACCTGAAGGCGCTGATGGGCGATGCGTCGGACAATATCCCCGGTGTGCCGGGCATCGGCGAAAAGACGGCGATGGAGCTTGTGCAGCGCTTCGGCACGGTGGAGAGCATTTATGAAAATCTTGCGGAGCTCGACATAAAGGACGGCGTGAGAAAAAAGCTCGCCGCCGGGGAGGAGAGCGCAAAAAAGTCGTACTGGCTTGCCACAATTTTGCGCGAGCTTCCGCTCAAATTCAAGCCGGAGGACGCGCTTTGGAGCAGGGACTACACCCCGGCGCTCTACGGCGTGTTCAAACGGCTCGGCTTCAACAAATTCATAGAAAAATGGGGGCTGACCGAAAGCGCGGCGGACACGAGCAAGCCGTCGGCCGGCGTGCCGGTGCTTGAGCGCGTTGAGCTTACGGGGGACGATGAAGCGGCGGCGCTTGCCGAGAGGCTGTCCGACGCGGAGCTTGTCGCGGTCACGGCTGCAAACGGGGCGGACGCGGTAGAGCTCTGCGACGGCGAGCGGGTATACTGCGCGTCATGGGCGCTGTGCGGCGAAGGGTACAACTCCCTTCTGCGCGCGGTTTTCGCGCCTGGTGTGAAGAAGATAGGCAGCGGCGTGAAGGATATGATGCGGCTGCTGCTCGATGAGGGACTGAGCACGGAGGGCTTCGTGTTCGACACGGCGCTTGCGGGCTATCTGCTCACCGCGACCGACAGCGATTATAGCGAGGAGCGGCTTTCCATGCGCTATCTCGGCAGGGAGGTGCACGGGGCGGAGGCGCTGTGGGCGCTGTATCCCGTGATGGACGTGAAGCTTCGCGAGCTCGGCATGGATGAGCTATATTATTCGGCAGAGCTGCCCTTGTGCCGCGTGCTCGCGGATATGGAGCGCGCGGGCTTCTGCGTTGACCGAAAGGCGCTGCGCGACTTCGGCGAGAGCCTTAACGCCGGCATCGCCGCGCTTCAGACAAGCATATGGGAATACGCGGGGGGCGAGTTTAACATCAACTCGCCAAAGCAGCTGGGTGAGGTGCTGTTTGAACGGCTCATGCTCCCGTCCGGGAAAAAGACAAGAACCGGCTGGAGCACGAATGCGGACGTGCTGGAAAAGCTGCGCGGCAAGCACCCCATTGTTGAGGACGTGCTGGATTACCGCATGCTTACAAAGCTCAAATCCACCTATGCCGACGGGCTTTTGAAGGTCATTTCAGCCGACGGCAGGATACACACGAGCTTCCAGATGACCGTCACGGCGACGGGACGGCTCTCGTCAACAGAGCCGAATCTGCAGAATATCCCCGTGCGCAGAAAGCTAGGCGCGCAGATACGCAATATGTTTGTCGCCGCGCCCGGCATGTGCCTTGTCGATGCGGATTACAGCCAGATAGAGCTGCGTCTGCTGGCGCACATATCCGGGGACGAGACGATGAAAAACGCCTTCTCCTGCGGTGAGGATTTCCACACCGTCACGGCGTCGAATGTTTTCGGCGTGCCGCTTGACGAGGTCACGCCCACACTCCGCTCACGGGCGAAGGCGGTCAACTTCGGCATTGTGTACGGCATTTCGGCGTTCTCGCTTGCACAGGACATCGGCGTGCCGCTCAGCGAGGCGAAGGCGTACATGGAGGCGTATCTTGAAAAGTACCACGGCGTGCGCGAGTATATGAAGTCCGTTGTGGAGCGGGCAAGGGCAGACGGCTATGTCGCCACGCTCTACGGACGCCGCCGCGAGCTGCCGGAGCTGAAAAGCGCGAACTTCAACATGCGCGCCTTCGGAGAGCGCGTCGCGCTCAACATGCCGATACAGGGCACGGCGGCGGATATAATCAAGCTTGCCATGATAGCGGTGCACCGCCGTCTCGCGGCGGAGGGACTGCGCGCGCGTCTCATTTTGCAGGTGCATGATGAGCTTATTGCCGAGTGCCCCGCAGACGAGGCGGAGCGCGTGCGCGCCATACTCACGGAGGAGATGGAGAATGCCGCGCGGCTCTCCGTGCCACTGACGGTCGAGGCGCACATCGGGCACAGCTGGGCGGAGGCGCACTGACGTGACGGACGGGCTTTTGATACGTAATGCGTCGGCGGCGGACATCGAACGGCTGGAGGCGCTGGAACGGGAATGCTTCTCCCTGCCGTGGACGCGCGGGCAGCTTATCTCACAGCTGCCGGACGATATGCATGTTTTCCTGACTGCCGAGCTGAACGGCGAGACGGCGGGCTATGTGGGCATGATGCACGTTATTGACGAGGGGTATATCTCCAACGTCGCCGTCGCGCCGGAGTACAGGCGGCGCGGCATTGCCGATGCGCTCATGGGGGTGCTGCTTGCGCGCTGTGAGGCGCTGTCGCTCACGTTCGTGACGCTTGAGGTGCGGCGCGGCAATGCCCCCGCCATCGCACTCTACGAAAAGCACGGCTTCGTCCGCGTCGGCAAGCGCCGGGATTATTATGAGCTCCCGCGTGAGGACGCGGTTTTAATGACAAAATTTTTTTGAATGAGGCGTACAAATTGAAAATACTATCCTTTGAATCCACCTGCGACGAGACTGCTGCGGCGGTCGTGGAGGACGGCAGAAAGATATTGACCGACCAGATATTCTCGCAGGCAAAGCTCCACGCGGTCTACGGCGGTGTTGTGCCGGAGATCGCGTCGCGCTGTCATGTGGAGTCTATCTCCATCCTCGCACAGCGGGCGATAGATGCCGCCGGCATAACCCGCGCGGACATCGACGCCGTCGCCGTGTCGTATGCCCCGGGGCTTATCGGCGCGGTGCTCGTGGGCGTGAATTTCGCAAAGTCCTGCGCGTATGCTCTCGGCGTGCCGCTCATACCCGTGCACCATATACGCGGGCATATCGCCGCCAACTACCTCGCCTATCCCGAGCTTGAGCCGCCGTTTCTCTGCCTTGCCATCTCCGGCGGCAACACTATCCTTGTCGATGTGCGCGGCTATACCGACATGAAGATCATCGGCGCGACGCGCGACGATGCGGCGGGCGAATGCTTTGACAAGACTGCGCGCGTGCTCGGCCTGCCGTATCCCGGCGGCAAGCCCATTGACGAGCTCAGTCAGACCGGGGACGACACGAAATATACCTTCCCCATTGCCCATGTTGACGGCAACCCGTATGATATGAGCTTTTCCGGGCTCAAGACTGCGGTCATAAACCTCGTGCACAATGCCGAGCAGAAGGGCGAGACGCTCGACCGCGCGTCGCTCGCGGCATCCTTTACCAAGGCGGTCAGCGACAGCCTCGTCCCGCGCACTGTCCGCGCGGCAAATGAGCTGGGGTATAAAAAGGTCGTTGTGGCTGGCGGCGTTGCGGCAAATTCCCGCATCCGCGCCGAATTCAGGCGCGCGGCGGAGGAGAACGGGCTGGAGCTTTTCGTCCCGCCGCTGAAGCTGTGCGGCGATAACGGCGCAATGGTCGGCGCGCAGGGGTATTATGAGTACCTCGCTGGGAACATCGCGGGCAGCGACCTCAACGCTTACGCAACCATGGAACTTTGAGGCGGGGATAAGGACACAGCTCGAGAGCGGGATCATTTGCAGCGCAGATGAGCTTGAATAGGAAGGCAGATGCAGATATATGAAGGAAATCCAAGTCAGCGCCTCGTATGTCGGGTGTAAAAACAATTTCATCATAACGGGTATAGAAGAAGGCAGCTGCTGTTACAGCGAGCTTCAGCGCTCTTTCACGTCTGTTATTATGAATATATTGCAGAGAGCGAATCCTGTATACCCGTCCGGATATATTGAGGAACGCCTTGGCGTAGTGCCTGAATGCAATTCCTTTTGCTTTTTACGTAATGACGGTTATGTGCCTCAATGGCACAATACGATTAAAGGCACAGATAGCGGCTTCAATCCCGCCGAAGAATTGTATTATGAGCTGCTGCCGATTTACCTGGAGGAATATGATTGGATTAGACAGCTTATTATTCCGGAAGCTGCGGTAGACAAAATCCTGAATGACTATTCCGGCAAATGGCACGAGCAACGCGTGGATTTCTATCTTCCCTTGCCCAGCGGGTATGCCGGACTGGTTATAGAGGTAGATGGCATACAGCACAAAGACGATGCGCAAATAGAGCGGGACAGAGCCAGAGATGCAGCCCTCGGAGCGAAAAGCATTAAAGTATTAAGAATAGGTGCCTCCGATATTGTCAGAAAGAATGCTCGCCTTTGTTCTTTTGCGCAAAACATAAAAAGATTTGCAGCTTCTGCAGCGAAAAAATACTCCTGCTATCTGGATGCGGCGGTGAACCCGGAGTATACATGTATCCTGCAATACGAAAATGTCATACGCGCCGAGCTTTTGATTTTGCACCTGATTGATAACCGAGTCGTCTCACTTGATAATGACAAATGGCACTTCAAGGTTGACAAATCAAACCAAGATGCATTTATCTTGGCGGCAGGAGATTTGTTTAAGTGGTATGCGAATCTCTACGGGGTGATGGGAAAAGCTTTCCGTGCCCCTGCCGTATCCTTTGATAATGCCGGCTTGCCGATTCACATGCTCCCCTTTGCAAGACCGGACGAGACGCTTTACGACGGAATTACCGTCATGACGGATGCATGGGACGGCTGCGATTATTTCAAAGTCAAGTGTGCAGAACCTATTGATTACAAGATAGCGTGGCCAATACCAAAGGATGATTCGCGCGCAGTTCATCTTAAAGAACTTCTTTCAGATATTATCTGTGAGAAGTATGATGAGGGCGTAAGGCGTTTTAAGGAATTTATGCCCGGTCAGCTCCCGATAATTATAAACGCGCTTAATCGCAGAAAAACAATTGGAATATTGCCTACCGGCGGCGGAAAATCTTTGTGCTATCAGCTGCCTTGTATGCTGCAGCCTGCGGTGAGCTTTGTGGTTTGCCCAATAATGGCGCTGCAGAAGGATCAGAAGGATAACCTTGATAAGCTTGGAATAACAAGAACAGAGTTTATTTCCAACCTCAAGAAAAAGGCATCAACAGCAAACAGATATATATCGAAAAAATTCGGAAGCGGTAAATACTTAATTATTTGGGTATCGCCGGAACGCTTTCAAACGGAAGCCTTTAGGAATGATCTAAAAAGGGCGAGCATGACAAACAGCTTTGCCTATGCCGTAATTGACGAGGTGCACTGTCTTTCCGAATGGGGTCATGATTTTAGAACATCATATCTCACGCTCATTCCTACTATAAAAAAGTATTGCCCGCAGGCGACGCTTGTGGGATTAACGGCGACCGCATCGCATAATGTTTTGCAGGACTTGGTATGTGAATTTGACGCCGGCAAAGCAGATGATAAAGTAGATGTCAGAGCCACGCAATCCCTAAAACGCGAAAACTTGCATATGTCTGTAATCAAACTGGCTGAGGAGCAGCAGCCAAGCAAGTCAGATGAGCAGAAGCCAAGCAAGCTAGATATTCTTCATCAAATCCTTAACGAAGAATACAGAAAGGAAAACTGCGTCCCCCAAGGTATTGTATTTACAAGCGTCAAAGACAAAAGCGGTGACAGTAATGCCAGAAATAAGAGCTTGAAGCTGGCGGAATGCTTGAAGGAGTGGTATCCACAAATACCGATAGATAAGTTCCATGGCGGTCTTGACGTCTCGGATAAGCTGAGAGTGCAGGACGAATTTATGGATGATAAAATCAAAATTCTCTCTGCCACAAAGGCTTTTGGCATTGGTCTGAACAAGAAGAATGTACGATACACAATACACTTTGGCTTGCCATGGTCGGTGGAGGCGTTCTATCAAGAGGCAGGCCGCGCGGGCAGAGACGGTAAAGCCTCTGACTGCTACATAATTTACAAGCCCATTCCTGAAAGTGCAGCTAAAAATATAGGGGCGGATCGCCTGTTTGCACGGAATACCACAGTCGAAGAAATAGAAAAAATTCAAAATGTGAAGGCGGTGAAGGAATCGGATCTGGGCACAATCTTTTATTTGTGGGAGAGAAACAATAAAGGTGTAGATACCGACTTTCGCAATATAAAATATGTGTACAGAAGTTTTAATACTCGCACAAAGCATGTTGACGGCAGCGGGCGCAGCTATTATCAATTGATTGTGCCCAATGATTCAGAAAAAGCTGAGGCGCAGGGCTGGGTAAGCTTTAGCGAGGCGGAGCTTGCGTTATACAGGTTAAAAATCCTCGGTGTAGTAGAAGATTGGACAGTAGAATTTCATCCTAATGACGATAACATTCTAAATGTATATCGCGCATCAATAACGGAGGATACCGTTAGAGGCAATCTAATTGCGTACATACGCAGAATTGCGAAGGATTTTCCTCAAACTGGCAACCCAGATGATGAAGAATACTTAGCCATCATGAACAACAAGTCCAGATTTTATGTTGGACGCTATGCAGAAGTGCTGATAAAATGGACATATAAACACATTGTTTACAGCAGACGGCAAGCCATATACAACATAAAGCGATTCTGCGATGATTACACCACGCCGGAAGAATTTAGAGAGCATATGGATAACTTCCTTGCGATAAATGATTTCAGCGCCCGCATCGATTACATAGTGAGCGGGAACGCAGATTGGCCGGAGTGGTTTGAGAGCCTGCATAAGACGGAAAGGGAGCCTGAAATCCGTAAGACAGCGCTGTCGGCTGAGGAATTTGCCAAATTGAGAGACACTGCTGCAAGATACCGTGAAAGCTATGATAGATGTACCGGCTTGAACCTTATATATGTTTTGGCGGGCGCTGTATTAGGAAAATCCGACTTGATTGTGGAGCAAGAAATATTTGCCGCCGCCTTAGATGACATATACCGCAATCCGGAAACGGCAAAAGACGGGGACACGATTCTGCAAAGCATAGTTGACACTCTTTTTTCACATAAAGACGCTATCGGCGACGAAGTAATGAGCGGCTTTACAAAGGCTATTATAGAGAAATTCCCTGATTGGGCATGGAAGCTCAACGAATTTTACGAGGACAGCTATTCAACGTTCTGGCTGTTAAGCAATATGACAAATAGAATAAAGACAAGCTTAGGAGGAGCAAAATGGCTGGCGAGACGATGAGAGAGCTTCAGCTTGCGGTAGACAATTTCACAGAAGTGGTCGATGGATTGGCTGAGATAAAAAGCATAAGTGAAAATGCGAAAGCCTCTGCGGATAACATCGGGCAGGTGTACAAGGAAATGACCGAGTACACGGACGAGCTTGTAAAATCCGTTGATAAGATGGAGGCTCTGTGCGCACAAATCGATGAAAATAACAAACGGCTTGAACAGTTTGTGTCAGACAAGCTTAGCGATGCGCAGAAAGCCATTTTAGACAGCAATGAATCCGCTATCAATCTGATAACTATGTGCAATGACACCGTGATAGCAAAGGTTTTGGACAGCAACAAACGTACAGTATCAAGCATTTCTGACTGCGTAGAGACTGTTCGCGCACAGACGGCGGAGTATTCGCTGTCTGTACAGAAATCCATAGATGAGCTGCGCTTGCAGAGCACAAACAATGCACGTGAATTACGCGATAATATATCATATGCAAAGGCAGATTTGACGGTAAAATCAGATAACCTTCAGGCAAGTGTAAACAGCTTGTTGGTCAAGAGCAAAAGTGAGCGTATATTCCTTACACTCGGTGCGATTTCTGCGGCAGTTGCAGCCGCAGCGTCAATAGTGGGGCTGTTTCTCTAGCTAATACTTTTTCTGCTTGACCGACGCAGTTTTTCTTCGAGATTCATCAGAGCTTATTACAAGACAATAGTATAAAATAAGAGATGGGGGACTGGCATGAGCATACACGACGGACACCGAGAGCGCATGAAGGAGCGCTTTAAGGAGCACGGTCTGCAAAGCTTCAGCGAGCTTAACGCGCTTGAGCTGCTGCTCTTCTACGCCATTCCGCGCCGTGACACCAACGAGCTTGCCCATGTGCTCATCAACCGCTTCGGCAATCTCGCGGGCGTGTTCGAGGCGAGTCTGCACGAGCTGTGTGAAGTCCCCGGCGTCGGCGAGAGCACGGCGCAGCTAATCATGCTCGTGCCGCAGATAACGAAGCTCAGCATGGTCAAAAGGGCGAACGAGATCGCGCATATCACAAATTCCGATGAGGCGGGCAGATACTTTCTCCCGCGCTTCATGCTTGAGCACGAGGAGGTGCTTCTGCTCGCCAGCCTCAATTCGCAAAAGCGTGTCATTGCCTGCGACGAGATGGGCAGAGGCGTAGTCAATTCCGTGATGACCAACAACCGCCGCATTGTCGAAACGGCGATCAAAAACCGCGCCAGCTCCGTCATTATCGCGCACAACCATCCCGACGGCTACGCCATTCCCTCGCGTGAGGACGATATTGCCACGCAGCAGATAATGTCCTCGCTGGCGGCTGTCGGCATTCCCTTGGTTGATCATATCGTCGTCGCCGGTGATGATTTCATCTCATATGCCGATTCCGGGCTGTTCGCGCTTTATAAGCGCGGCGTGTGAATCGCGTTCACACGGCGGCAGACGCAAAGGACAGCGAGATTATACGATTATGTAAACAAAATTTTGTCTTTGATTCGTAACGGATATTCATTTGCGCACAGCGGCACATTTCATCTCTGCGCGGATAAAAGCATTGAAAACACTGCACTTTTGGCATGTTGAAAAACCTGTTGAAAATGTTGATAACTATTTGCAAAATAATTATTTCTGATTTTTATGTCAACTTAGACGGAGCAGCATCTTGTCGAAAAACCGCGGCTGAAAATAGCGATTTTCGTGAAAACCGCGGTACCTGCGCCCTTTATTTCGGAGTGTAAAGCGTGAGAGGGTGACAGACGTAAACTTTTGATATACAATTGATATACAAATAGTAAACTCTGAATTTTTCCTGTTGACTATTTGCTGCTGTTGTGCTAGAATATCTAAGCTGAAAAATGCAAGGCAAGTGAATAAGCTAGTATAGCTC
>CAVGKI010000003.1:0-37555 GCA_963629655.1 Butyricicoccaceae bacterium
AAATGGCTTTTTTTACTCCAAATATCCTCTGGTATTCTTTTTCCTTGAGTTTCGCTATTCGGCTTGTATTATCCACTTTTTTCTCACCCCGCTCAAGTATATCATTTATTTGTATATTCTTCTACTATGCAGAGGTTATCGAACAAGTCTAATAGATTTCCGAGCAAAAATTGTGTCAGGCAAGGCGATGCCCGCAGGGCATAATGGGAATATATGTTCAAGGGTGTCAACGAAGCATGGCGCAATTTTTGCCGGAAAGACTTAAAGTTTTCTATTAGATAATAGTATAAAGAGGAGGCGGCAATTTGACATTTCCCGAAAGCTTCATAACCGAGCTTGTCGAGCGCAATGACATTGTGGATGTTGTCTCCTCCTACGTTCGCCTGAGCAAACGCAGCGGCTCACACCTTTTTGGGCTGTGCCCGTTCCACAGCGAAAAGACCCCGTCCTTCTCCGTCTCGCCCGACAGGCAGACATTCCACTGCTTCGGCTGCGGCAAGGGCGGCGGCGTGATAAATTTCATAATGGAGATAGAAAACCTCTCGTTCCCGGACGCGGTGGAATTTCTGGCGCGGCGCGCGGGCATGGCGCTGCCGGAGGCGGCGGATGACCGTGAAAGCCGCAAGCGCACGCGTATGCTCGCGCTCAACCGGGATGCCGCGCGGTATTTTCATGAGCAGCTCTCCGCTCCCGGCGCGGATGCCGCGCACGATTACATAGCAAAGCGCCGCATTGGGCGGCGAATGGTGACGGCGTTCGGGCTGGGCTTCGCGCCGAACGGCTGGTCGGGGCTGCTGGACGCGATGCGCGATAAGGGGTACACGGACTATGAAATGCTCGATGCGGGGCTTGTTCGCCACGGGAAGAGCGGCGGATTTTACGACACGTTCCGCAACCGCCTCATGTTCCCCGTCATCGACGTGCGCGGCAATGTCATCGGCTTTTCCGGGCGCGTTCTCGGCGACGGCGAGCCGAAGTACATGAACAGCCCCGAAACGCTTGTATTCAACAAAAGCCGCAACCTTTTCGCCCTGAATCTGGCTAAAAAATCAAAAAGCGGATATATAATTCTCTCGGAGGGCAATATAGACGTGGTCAGCCTGCATCAGGCGGGGTTTGACTCGGCAGTCGCGTCGCTGGGCACGTCGCTCACGCCGGAGCAGGCGCGTATGCTCTCGCGCTACACAAATGAGGTCATCATCGCCTACGACAACGACAATGCGGGCATGAAGGCATCTCAGCGCGCGATAGGCATACTGGAAAAACTCGATCTCAAGGTAAAGGTATTGCAGATGAGCGGCGCGAAGGACCCGGACGAATTTATAAAGCTCAAGGGTGCGGATGCGTTCCGCAACCTCATTGACGGGGCTGAAAATCAGGTGGACTACCGTCTGCGCGCCGTGACGCAGAAATACGAGCTGAGCTCCGACGAGCAGAAGGTCGAATTTTTGAAGGAAGCGTCGGAGCTTGTGGCAAAGCTTCCCGGCGCGGTCGAGCGGCAGGTGTACGCCATGCGCGTGGCATCAATGGCGGGCGTGAGCGCGGAGGTCGTCACCGCCGAGACGGAGCGGCGGCGAAAAAAGCTTCTCTCCCGTGCGCACCGCGACGAGGGTCGCGAGCAGAGCCGCCCCGAACGGCAGAGCCAGCCAGCGGAGCGCAGCTTCCGCTATGACAACCCTGCCTCCGCCGTCGCGGAGGAGGGCGTGATACGGCTTTTGTACCTTGAGCCGGAGCTTATCGGCGAGACGCTGCCCCGGGCGGAAGATTTCTCCGCGCCGGTGCTCGCGCATATATACTCCGTCATGTGCGACACGCTGCGCCGGGGCGCTCAGGCGACAACCGCGTCGCTCTCCGCCGCGCTTTCCGGCGAGGAGATGAGTCTGCTCGTCAGTATTATACAAAAGCCGGAAACACTGTCAAACGCGCGGCAGAGCATGCGCGACTACCGCGAGCGAATAGAAAACGAAAAGGCGCGGCGCAGCACGGGGTTTGACTATGCCGCCATTGCGCGCCAAAAGCAAAACACCGCTTACGACACAAAGAAAAAAAGAAAAGGATACGAGGGATAAACTATGTCAGACGAAATGAAGTTCAAGGAAGAAGAGCTGGAGAGCATGGCAGACAAGCTTCTCGAGCAGGCATCCATTGCGGAGCTGAGCGAGCAGCCGGAGCTTGAGCTGCCCAAGCCCAAGAAGAAAGTCGCCGTCAAAAAGAAAGAGCCGGTCGACCCCGTTGAGGCATCCAAGACCACGGAGGAGCGCCTTAACGAGCTTTTGGAGCGCGGCAAGAAGAAGGGCAACCTCACGGCGAAGGAGCTGGAGGTGCTTGAGGAGCTGAATCTTGACGGCGAAGCCGTGGACAAATTCTACGAAATGCTTGAAACGAACGGCATCGACATAGACATCGGCACGGCGGATGTGCTGCCCCCTATCGATGACATCATCCCGGAGGCAGACGATCTCATCGGGATAGAGGAGGTCCCGGAGGAGGAGATAAACGACACCGACGCGCTTATGGACTCCTTTGCCACGGACGATCCCGTGCGTATGTATCTCAAGGAGATCGGCAAGGTGCCGCTGCTCACGCAGGATGAGGAGATCCGGCTCGCCATACAGATGGCGGAGGGCAACGAGGAGGCAAAGCACCGCATGACCGAGGCAAACCTGCGTCTCGTCGTGTCCATCGCCAAGCGCTACGTCGGTCGCGGCATGCTCTTCCTCGATCTTATACAGGAGGGCAACCTCGGTCTTATAAAGGCCGTGGAGAAGTTCGACTACACCAAGGGGTACAAATTCTCCACCTACGCCACATGGTGGATACGCCAGGCGATCACCCGCGCCATCGCCGACCAGGCGCGCACCATCCGCATCCCCGTGCACATGGTCGAGACTATCAACAAGACCATCCGCGTCTCCCGCCAGCTTTTGCAGGAGCTCGGTCACGACCCCAGCGCCGAGGAGATCGCCCGCGAGATGGACATGCCCGTTGAAAAGGTGCGCGACATACTCAAGATCGCGCAGGAGCCTGTTTCCCTCGAAACCCCCATCGGCGAGGAGGAGGACTCCCACCTCGGCGACTTTATCCCTGATGAGGACGCGTCAGAGCCGAGCGAGGCGGCGTCGTTCTCCCTGCTGCGTGAGCAGCTTGAAGAGGTGCTGGACACGCTCGCCCCGCGCGAGAAGAAGGTGCTGGAGCTGCGCTTCGGCATCGTGGACGGGCGCACCCGCACGCTTGAGGAGGTCGGCAAGGAGTTCAACGTCACGCGCGAGCGCATACGCCAGATAGAGGCAAAGGCACTGCGCAAGCTGCGCCACCCCAGCCGCTCCAAAAAGCTCCGCGATTTTCTGAATTGATATTACGCATATATGCCAAACACCCGCCGAAAATTTTCGGCGGGTGCAAAATTATTTAGGCAGCACCGCATAATGCGGCAAGAACATCTGGCGAGAGAATTTGCGTCCTGATGACGGCACTTTTTCGCAGGAATACTTTTATATTATTATCTGTTCTTCATCACGTTCTTCATTCTCATACCGTGGTCGAGAATGCGCTTGCGCAGGCGCAGGGACTTGGGCGTGACCTCCAAGAGCTCGTCGTCGGCGAGAAATTCAAGGCACTGCTCAAGGCTGAGCTGCTTGGGCGGGACGAGGCGCAGCGCCTCATCCGAGCCGGAAGCGCGGGTGTTGGTCAAATGCTTCGTGCGGCACACGTTCACCGGCACATCGTCGCTCTTGGGGCACACGCCCACGACCATGCCGCCGTAAACCTTCGTGCCCGGCGTGATGAACATCGCGCCGCGCTCCTGCGCGTTCCATATGCCGTATGCCACTGCCTCACCCGTCTCCCACGCGATGAGAGAGCCGGTCGCGCGGCGGGAAATGTCGCCCTTATAGGGCTCATAGCGCTCAAAGACGCTGGCAAGTATGCCCTCGCCCTTTGTATCGGTCAAAAATTCGTTTCTGTATCCGAACAGCCCGCGCGACGGTACAAGAAACTCCAGCTTTGTCCTGTTGCCCACGGGGGTCATCTCGACAAATTCGCCCTTGCGCGCGCCAAGCTTCTCCATCACCGCGCCCATATACTCGCTCGGCACGTCCACCACCACGCGCTCCACCGGCTCACAGCGCTTGCCGTCTATCTCCTGATACAGCACGCGCGGGGGGGACACCTGAAACTCATACCCCTCGCGGCGCATGGTCTCAATAAGGATGGAAAGGCTCATCTCGCCGCGCCCGGCGACGTTGAAGCTGTCCGTGCTGTCGGGCACGTCGGTCACGCGCAGCGACACGTCCTTCAGCGTCTCGCGCATAAGGCGGTCGCGGATCTGGCGGGAGGTGACGAACTTGCCCTCGCGTCCGGCGAAGGGGCTGTCGTTGACGGAGAAGGTCATCTCCAGCGTCGGCGCGCCTATCTTCACAAAGGGCAGAGGCTCCGCCGCGCCCTTGGCGCAGACGGTGTCGCCAATGGTGACATCGCCTATGCCGCTCATGGCAATGATGTTGCCCGCGCCCACCTCGGTCACGGGGACGCGGTTGAGCCCGTCAAATTCATAAAGGGAAACAGCCTTTGCCTTTATGATGGGCTTGTCTTTGTCGTGGTAGTTGCAGACCTCGATCTCCTCATTCTGCTTTATGCGCCCTCGCTCAATGCGCCCTATGGCGATGCGTCCGACATACTCGTTGTAGTCTATGCTGCTCACGAGCATTTGGAACGGCGCGTCCTCGTTCATGTCCGGCTCCGGGATATACTCGATGATCGTTTTGAAAAGCGGCTCAAGATCCGTGCCCGGCACATCGGGGGAATAGCTCGCCGTGCCCTGTCTGCCGGAGCAGAACAGCATCGGGGAGTCAAGCTGATCGTCGGTGGCATTAAGGTCTATAAGAAGCTCCAGCACCTCGTCCACGACCTCGTGAATGCGCTGGTCGGGGCGGTCGATCTTGTTTATGACGACGATCACGCGGTGACCCAGCTCAAGCGCGCGGCTGAGCACGAAGCGGGTCTGCGGCATGGGTCCCTCCGCCGCGTCCACCAGCAGAATGACACCGTTGACCATCTTGAGTATGCGCTCGACCTCGCCGCCGAAGTCCGCGTGACCCGGCGTGTCGACTATATTGATCTTCGTGTCGCCGTACCACACGGCGGTGTTCTTCGCCATGATGGTGATGCCGCGCTCGCGCTCAAGGTCGTTGGAGTCCATGACCCTGTCCACGATCTCCTGATTCTCGCGGTACACGCCGGACTGCTTTAGCATTTCGTCGACCAGTGTGGTCTTGCCGTGGTCAACGTGGGCGATTATGGCGACGTTTCTGAGTTTGTCCATTTGTTATCTGCTCCCTTGTGCGGGGTCGCACCGACCCCAAAGATATTGATTTTTCAACACAAAATCAAATTTTAACACCTGCGCGGCAAAATTGCAAGACATTCGCTGCATTTTAATTCAATTTTCCGTAAAAATCCGCTCGGCGTATTCCTCGACGGAGTGCTCCGGGATAAAATCGGGGTATTTTGCCTCCATCTCGCCCATGCGCGCTCTCAGCCGCGCGCACTCGTCCAGCACCGCTGCGGCATCCACAGCCCTCGGTGTCCCGGCAAAGCGGGCAAAGTTCCCGCCGAGTATCTCTCCCAGCCGCTCCCCGCGCAGCCCCAGCCCACGCATCACAAACGGCGCGCGCTTTATGAGAAAATGCCCGTCGGACGCGATCTCCCGCTCACCGTCGAGCGTCAGAAATTCCCGCACTATCTCCGGGCGGCGCAGGTTCTCCCGCTCGTCCAGCTCCTTTGCCTCGCCCATGAGTATGCACCGCCCGCATATGTCCGTGCCGTAGATAATGCGCTCGTGCCAGCGCCCGAAGAACGCGCGGGCGCGGTCAATATCGGCGGAGAAGTTTTCGTACATCTCTATCCCCGGCGTGAGGTCGACGCGGACATTCTCAAAGCGCGAGAGTATCCCGTCGAGGCGGTCGAGCTGCGCGGACATGAAGAAAAAGTGCGCAAAGTCTATCTTCAGCGCCGGGTGGCGCGCAATGACGTTCAGCACCTCGGCGTACTGCGCCTCGTTGTTGACATAGCTGTCATCATACAGCCAGCCCTGCTGTACGGCGAACGCCGGGGCGTGCTTAAAATCCCAGAAGTTCTCCGGGTCGTTCACGTGCCAGAGTATCGGCGTGCCGCTCTCCTCCGCCCACGCCCAGAACGCCTCCCAGCGCGCATCGTCAAACGGCGGCACGGGATATTTTTTGCGCATCTGCGGCTTACCCTCCAGCATTTTTATCCCGTCGCAGCCCGCCTGCGCCATCCGTGCGGCGTACTGCGCCATGTGCGCGCCGAGCGTGTCCGGGTGGAGATAATACTCGCTCATATCGAGACTGCCGAACACGTAAAACCGCCCCTGCCACTGCTTTTTCATCGCCAGCGCCATCGGCGCGAGCGATATGGCTCGGCTGTGCGCGCACGCGGCAATGTTCGCCATATCCGTGCCCGTGCGCGTCAGCACCGCCTCCAGCGCTGCAGGGTCGACCTGCTGCGCGCAGTGGACGTGTCCGTCGATCACTTTCATATCCTTATACATAAGGCTCACCCCTATCTATTGATGTGTCTAATATACCATGCGCGCCCGCGGTTGAAAATACGGCGGCTTCGTGGTATTATTGGAGCAACGATATTATATAGCTTTATAGAGGGAAACTTACCATGTCCGACAGCTTTTTTGCCTACATCTCGCGTATGCGCTACATCACGCGGTGGAGCCTCATGCGCAACGCCATGCCGGAGAATATACAGGAGCACAGCCATATGTGCGCCGTCATTGCCCACGCGCTCGCCGTTATCCGGCGGGATGTGTTCGGTCGGGAGTGCGACCCGAATGAGTGCGCCGCCGTTGCGCTGTATCATGACTGCTCCGAGATACTCACCGGCGATCTGCCCACCCCGATAAAATATCACAACGCCCTCATCCGCGACGCTTACCGCGAGGTGGAGGACATCGCCTGCGCCCGCCTGCTCGACACTCTGCCATCGGAGCTTCGCGGCGCGTTTGAGCCGCTTCTGACCGGCGAGATCGCCGTGCGCACGCACGACATCGTAAAGGCGGCAGACAAGCTCTCCGCATACATCAAGTGTATCGAGGAGCGCCGCGCCGGGAACGACGAGTTCATCTCCGCCGAGAAGCAGACGCGCGCCGCGCTGGAGCGCTGCGGCATGCCGGAGGTGGAGTATTTCCTAAAGCATTTCATCCCGCCGTTCGAGCTTACGCTCGACGAGCTTGGAACCCTGGAGGAGGGCATGAGCAATGGAAAAGGCAAAGCTTGACCGCATAAACGAGCTTGCGCGCATCGCAAAGCTGCGCGCGCTGACGGAGGAAGAGAGCGCCGAGCGCGACACACTGCGCAAGGAGTACATCGCCGAGTGGCGGCAGGGCGCGATGCAGGTGCTGGACAACACATACGTTGTCACGTCCGACGGGACGAAGCACAAGCTCCAGCGCCGCGACGGCAAAACAGGGAAATAATATCGGCAAGCTGACAGTCTCACTCTTCTGCGCCGTCGCGGGCTTCGTTTCTCAAAAGCCCCATTGCGTGGGGAATCGTGTCCATGAACACGTCCATGTTCTCCATGCAGGCTTTCAGACTGCCGGGGAGGTTGATGATAAGCGTCTTGCCGCGGATGACGGACGCGGCGCGGGAGATCATCGCATTCGGTGTTATCCTCATGGACGCGGCGCGCATCGCCTCGGCAATGCCGGGGACGCTTTTGTCCGCGACGGCGAGCGTCGCCTCGGGCGCAATGTCGCGCGGGGAGCAGCCCGTGCCGCCGGTAGTGAGGATTAGGTCAAGCTGCCGCTGGTCGCACAGGCGCATAAGCTGCTGCTTTAGGGCGCGCTCATCATCGGGGATGAGCACCTCCTCCACGACCTCATAGCCCGCCTCGCGCAGGCGCTTTGCGATTGCAGAACCGCTCTCGTCCCGGCGCTCGTCCGCCGCGCCCTTATCGCTGAGCGTGATAACCGCCGCCTGCCACGGGAAATGCCCCTCGCGCGGGACAATGGTCATTTCGTCGCCGACGGAGATCGTGCCCGACTCTAAAACGCGGGCGAACACGCCCTCGTGCGGCATGATGCACTCGCCCATTTTCTTGTATATTTCACAGTGGGTGTGGCATTCCTTGCCTATCTGCGTCATTTCCAGCAGCACGTCGCTGCAGCGCAGGAGCGTGCCGACGGGGAGCGCGCGGAAGTCAAAGCCCTCCACGACGAGGTTTTCGCCAAACGCGCCGGGAACGACGTTTGCCCCGCGCTTGTTGAACGCCTCTATCTTGTCCGCGCTCAGTAGGCTTATCTGCCTGTGCCACTTTCCGGCGTGCGCGTCGCCGTCAATGCCCCATTCGGCAGAGAAGTGCGCGGTTTTGACATCCTTCTTCTGTATTCCCTTGCGGTCGCTCGTGCAGACCGCTATTACTTTTCCCACGGTCTTATCCTCCTATCTGGCTCATAATGTGTTTTTCCGTAACGCTGTCGTTCGTATCGAAGCAGTGCGCGCGCGGCTTATTGTACACGGCGCTTTTCAGCGCCTCGCGCAGCTCACCGTCCGTGCACCCGCCGCGGATAAGCGCGCGCAGGTCGGCGGTATCGGCATAGCACAGGCACGGCTTTAGCTGCCCGGTGCTCGTCAGGCGCACGCGGTTGCACTCGGCACAGAACTTATGGCTCACCGCGTCGATGAAGCCTATCCTGCCGAGCAGCGCCGCGCTTTTGTAATAATGCGCAGGTCCGTTGCCGCGCTTCTCGTCCGTCGGGGCGAGGTCGGACCAGCGCTCTTGCAGCACGGCGAGTATATCATCCGGGCAGACGCGCCTCATCGTCGTGCCGAAGCCTATGGGCATGAGCTCTATAAAGCGCACGTCCACCGGGAGCGCCTCTGCAATGGCGGCAAGCGCGGGTGCGTCCGCCTCCGTCTCCTCCAGCAGCACGGCGTTTATTTTTGTCTTAAGCCCCTTGGCGCAGCACGCCTCAAGCACATGCAGCAGCGTGTCCGCCCCGTCGCCGGTGTACCCGGTTATGCTGCGAAAGCGCGCGTTGTTCGGCGTGTCGAAGCTGATATTCACGCCGTCAAGTCCGGCAGCGCTCAGCGCGTCGAGGTTCTGCTCCAGCAGCAGTCCGTTTGTCGTCAGCGTGACCTGCTCCGTGCCGCGCTGGACTTTCAGTGCGGCGATAAAATCCACACACCCCGCGCGCACAAGCGGTTCGCCGCCCGTGACCTTGAATTTTGTTATGCCGAGCTGCGCCGCCGCGCGGCAGATGCGCAATATCTCCTCATAGCGGAGAATGTCGTCGTGCCGCACGGCGCTTGTCACCTCCGGCATACAGTAGCGGCAGCGCAGGTTGCACCTGTCGGTCACTGATATGCGCAGGTAGTCTATTTTCCGTCCGTATTGGTCAAGCATTGCTTATATCCCCTTGCCAAAGCCGCGCGACTGCGGTTTCGGCATTTTTCGTCTGTTTTGCGCCGTGAGCATAATTTCATCTGCTCCGCGCAGAACAGTTTATCATTTTCCGCGTGTGCAATCAAGCAAAACATAAGAAACCAAGGCGCACGCTCCATACGCCTTGGTTTCTTGTTAAAAATTTATAGCTTCAGTATTCAAAACTTCCCTGATAGACCTCGATGGCATCGCCAAGGAGCGTCACGCGTTCGTCGGTGTAGTTTACGGTGAGCTCGCCGCCGAGGAGGCTTACGGTGACATCGCTGCCCTTGGCGCACAGCCCGTTTTCGCACGCGGCGATCACGGCGGCACACGCGCCCGTGCCGCAGGCAAGCGTCTCACCGCTGCCGCGCTCCCACACGCGCATGCGCAGCGTGCTGCGATTCACGACGCGCACAAATTCGGTGTTCGTCCTGTCGGGGAATGCGGCGTTGAACTCGAACATCGGACCTAGCTTATCGAGCGAGAGCGAATCAATGGCATCGCAGAACACAACGCAGTGCGGATTGCCGACGGAAACGCCGGTGACGCGGTACTCCGTGCCGCTTACCGTGAGAGGGTAATTTATCATTCTCTCCGTGCCGCACACGGCGGGGATATTCGCCGCGCAAAGCTCCGCCCTCCCCATGTCAACAAGCACGGAGCTCACCTTGCCGTCGCGCACGAAAAGGCGCAGGCGGTGCACGCCGCTCTCCGTCTCGACGGAGACAAACTCGCTGCGGATATAGCCGCGGTCATACATGTACTTGCCGACGCAGCGGATATTGTTGCCCGCCATCTTTCCCTCGCTGCCGTCACGGTTGAACGAGCGCATTTTGACATCCGCGACGGCGGATTTCTCCATGAGCACGATACCGTCGCCGCCGATGCCGTAGTGCGGGCGGCACTGGCTGATGCACAGCGACTCCGGACAGCTTATCTGCCCGTTGAAATTTTCGATGAAAATATAGTCGTTGCCGCAGCTGTGCATTTTCGTGAAGGGTATGCGCTGCCGCCACGAGCGCATGGCGTTTATATCCACAAGCTCCGTGCTCTGCTGGGTGTAGCGGCTCTCCATCATCTGGGCAAGCGCGCTTGCCGTGTCAAGCGAGGTGAGGCACGGAATGCCGAGCTGCATGGCGCGGCGGTGCAGCGAGATATAGTCGCCCATCGTGGCATCCTTTACCGCGCCGGTATAGATGATGTAGCACAGCTCCCCGCTCTCCATGAGGCGGAACAGCTCATCGCTCTCCGTGGCGTTCGGCACGGAGGTGACCTCAATGCCGAGGGCGTTGATGGTTTCGGCTGTGCCCATGGTGGCGTAAAGCTTCATGCCCATCTGATAAAAGCGCCGCGCGAGCGAAATTATCTCCTGATAATCGTTCGTCTCCACGCTCAGCAGTATGCCCGGCTTCTTCGCGCCGTGCAGGGACGGGACGCGGAAGCCCGCCGCCGTGAGCCCCTTGAAGAGCGCCTCCGCCAGCGTTTTGCCGATGCCCAGCACCTCACCCGTCGATTTCATCTCAGGACCGAGAATGGAGTTCGCATCGGTGAGCTTTTCAAACGAGAACACCGGCACTTTAACGGCGCAGTACGGCGGTGCGCGGTGCAGCCCGCTGCCGTAGCCGAGCTCTGACAGCTTCGCACCGAGCATGATCTTCGAGGCGAGATCGACCATCGGCACATTCGTCACCTTGCTGATATACGGCACGGTGCGCGAGGCGCGAGGGTTCACCTCGATAACATACAGCTCGTCCTGATAGATAAGATACTGAATGTTGACAAGCCCCTTCGTGCCGAGCGAGAGGGCAAGCTTCTGCGAGACGGAGCATATCTTCTCCAAGAACTTGTCGTTGAGGTTATAGGGCGGATAAACCGCGATAGAGTCGCCGGAGTGTACGCCCGCGCGCTCGATATGCTCCATAATACCCGGAATGAGCACGCTCTCCCCGTCGGAAATGACATCGACCTCCAGCTCCGTGCCGGGCATATATTTATCGACCAGCACCGGGTTCTCGATACCGCCGGAGAGTATCGTCTCCATATACCGGCGGGTATGCTCCGGCGTGCGGGAGATGGTCATGTTCTGCCCGCCGATGACATAGGAGGGGCGGAGAAGCACCGGGTAGCCGAGCGTTTCCGCCGCGTCCAACGCCTCCTCCAGCGTGTTGACGCCCATGCCCTTGGGGCGGCGAATGCCGAAGCTCTCCAGCAGCGCGTCAAAGCGGCTGCGATCCTCGGCAATGTCAATGCTGTCGGCAGACGTTCCGAGTATTTGAATGCCAGCCTTGTCGAGAAACTGCGTGAGCTTGATGGCGGTCTGTCCGCCGAACGCGACGACGACGCCCACGGGGTGCTCGACCTCGATGATGTTCATCACATCCTCCGGCGTGAGCGGCTCGAAATACAGCCTGTCGGCAGTGTCGTAGTCGGTGGAGACGGTTTCGGGGTTGTTGTTGACTATAACGACGTCATAGCCCATCTCGCGCAGCGTCCAGACGCAGTGCACGCTGCTGTAATCAAACTCAATGCCCTGCCCGATGCGTATCGGACCTGAGCCGAGCACCATGACGACCGGCTTCCCGCTGCGTCCGAAGGCGCGCGCCTCACAGTGCTTTTCATAGCAGGAGTAGAAATACGGCGTCTGCGCGTCAAACTCCGCGCCGCAGGTATCGACCATTTTATAGCTCATTGCAAGCGCGGGCAGCTTCTCCGCGCCGCTCAGCCGGCAGAGCGCGGCATCGGTATAGCCGAGCCTTTTCCCGCACAGATAGAGCGCATCGCTCATACCCTTGGCGGCAAGCGTCAGCTCGTAGTCGGCGAGCTTTTTTATTTTATTGAGAAACCACAGGTCGATTTTCGTAATATCGTGGATCTCGTCAAGGCTTACGCCCTTTTTCACAGCCTCAAACACCGTGAAAATGCGGCGGTCGTTCTGCTCGCGCAGACGCTCTCTCACGGGCGCGTCGGAGAGCGGCGCGGCATTGAGCGTGTCGAGGGATATTTCCGCGCCGCGCACAGCCTTCATCAGCGCCATTTCAAAGCTCGGCGCGATAGCCATCACCTCGCCGGTCGCCTTCATCTGCGTGCCGAGCTTGCGGCTCGAGCCCGCGAACTTGTCAAACGGCCACTTCGGCAGCTTCACCACAACATAGTCGAGCGTCGGCTCAAAGCAGGCGCAGGTCTTGCCCGTGATGTCGTTTTTAATCTCGTCGAGGTTATAGCCGAGCGCAATGCGCGTGCTTATCTTCGCGATAGGGTAGCCTGTCGCCTTGGAGGCGAGCGCCGAGGAGCGGGAGACGCGGGGGTTCACCTCGATAACGGCATACTCAAAGCTGTCGGGGTTGAGCGCAAACTGGCAGTTGCAGCCGCCGACAATGCCTATCTCGGAGATAATGTCCAGCGATGCCTTGCGCAGCATCTGGTACTCCTTGTCCGCAAGCGTCAGCGCGGGCGCGACTACGATGGAGTCACCGGTGTGAATGCCGACCGGGTCGAGATTTTCCATGGAGCACACGGCGATGGCGTTGCCCGCGCCGTCGCGCATGGTTTCAAATTCTATCTCCTTCCAGCCGGATATGCATTTTTCCACAAGTATCTGCGTGATGGGCGAGAGGTCAAGCCCGCTCTTTGCGATAACGCGCAGCTCTTCTTCCGTGTCGGCAATGCCGCCGCCCGTGCCGCCGAGCGTGAACGCCGGGCGGACAATGACCGGGTAGCCGATCTCCCCGGCAATCCTCAGCGCGCTGTCGAGATCCTCCGCCGTGGCGGACGGTATGAGCGGCTGCCCCATTTTTTGAAGCGTTTCGCGGAAAAGCTCACGGTCCTCCGCCTTGTCGATGGCGTCCACATCAGTGCCCAGCAGACGCACGCCGTATTTTTCAAGCGTTCCGTCGCGGCTGAGCTGCATGGCGATGGTGAGCCCCGTCTGCCCGCCGAGCCCCGCGAGAAGGCTGTCCGGGCGCTCCTTGGCGATGATGCGCGCCACGGTCTCCGCCGTCAGCGGCTCAAGATATATCTCGTCCGCGAGGTGCTTGTCGGTCATAATGGTCGCGGGGTTGGAGTTGACGAGCACGACGTTGATGCCCTCCTCGCGTAGGATGCGGCACGCCTGCGCGCCGGCATAGTCAAACTCCGCCGCCTGACCGATGACGATAGGTCCCGAACCTATGACCAGTACCTTGTGTATGCTCTTGTCCTTAGGCATCCAAAGCGCCTCCCATCATGGCAATAAAACGGTCGAACAGAAACTCCGTGTCCTTAGGTCCCGAGCACGCCTCCGGGTGAAACTGCACGGTAAAGCAGCTCATGCCGGGGTACTCCATGCCCTCGCAGCTTCCGTCATTCGCATTGACGAATATCTCGTGCCCGATGCCGTCAAGGCTTCGGCTCACGACAGCGTAGCCGTGGTTCTGGCTGGTGATATACGTGCGCCTGCCGTCGGTCTGACGGGCGGGCTGATTGCCGCCGCGATGACCGTATTTTAGCTTTATCGTCTCACCGCCCATGGCGAGCGCCGTAAGCTGATGCCCAAGGCAGATGCCGAACATCGGCTTTTTCCCGATCAGCTTTTTTATCTGCGCAATGCAGAATGTGTTCTCCGCAGGGTCACCCGGACCGTTTGAGAGCATGATGCCGTCCGGGTCTGCCGCGAGTATCTCCTCCGCCGTTGCGGTGCACGGATACACCGTCACGGCGCAGCCGCGCTTTGTGAGGCAGCGTATGATATTCCTCTTCGCGCCGTAGTCGATGAGCGCAACGCTGTGCCGCGCCTCTCCGACAGCGGGAACGCTGTATTTTTCCTTACAGCTTACCTCCTCCACCACGCCGGTGACGGCAAAGGCATTGATCTCATCCGTCGTTTTCGGCGGCTGCGAGCATATCATGGCGTTGACAACGCCGTGCTCACGAATGCGCTTTGTTATCTCGCGCGTATCGATGCCGCAGATGCCGGGAATGCCGTTGTCCCTGAGGAATTTATTGAGCGCGTACTCGCTGCGGAAATTCGAGGGCGTGTCGCACAGCTCGCGCACCACATAGCCCCGCGCCACAGGCGCGCCCTCAAAATCCTCCGGGATAACGCCGTAGTTCCCGATGAGCGGGAAGGTCTGCATGATGATCTGCCCGGCATAGCTTGGGTCGGTGAGCGTTTCGAGATAGCCCTCCATGCCGGTCGTGAAAACAAGCTCGCCTATGCTCTCGCCCTCGCTGCCGATGCGCTCACCCTCGTAAACCTCGCCCGTGCCGAGCACTAAATATGCTTTTTCCATCTTGTCACTTCTTTTTCGTCAAAGAGTTGCCGCCATAACGGCTTTTATCGTGTGCATGCGGTTCTCAGCCTCGTCAAAGACGATGGACTGCGCCCCCTCAAACACCGCGTCGGTGACCTCCATGCAGTCGAGCCCGAACTTCTCGGATATGCATCTGCCCGTCTCCGTCTCAAGGTCGTGGAACGCGGGCAGGCAGTGCATGAAGCGGCACTGCGCGCCGGCGTTTGCCATCAGCGTCTCGTTGACCTGATAGGGGAGCAGCGCCTTTATGCGCTCCGCCCATACCTCGTCCGGCTCGCCCATGGAGACCCATACGTCGGTATAAATGACATCCGCGTTCTTCGTCGCGTGCATGGGGTCGCTGTCAAACTCCAGCACCGCGCCCGTCTCTGCGGCAATCTTTTGGCACTCATCGATAAGCGCGGCAGATGGAAAATATCCGTCCGGCGCGCAGGCGACAAAGTGCATACCCATCTTCGCGCAGCCGACCATAAGGGAGTTGCCCATATTATAGCGCGCATCGCCCATATACACAAGCTTTATGCCCTTTAGATGTCCGAAATGCTCCTGTATCGTGAGGGAATCGGCAAGTATCTGCGTCGGGTGGTACTCGTTGGTCAGCCCGTTCCACACGGGAACGCCGGCGTATTTGGCGAGCGTCTCCACGCGCGCCTGCTCAAAGCCTCGGTATTCGATGCCGTCAAACATACGTCCGAGCACGCGGGCGGTGTCCGCAATGCTCTCCTTTTTGCCGATCTGCGATGCCTTGGGGTCAAGGTACACCGAATGCATGCCGAGATCCGCCGCCGCGACCTCAAACGCGCAGCGCGTGCGCGTGGAGGTTTTCTCGAAGATGAGGGCAACATTCTTGCCCTCGTGCATTCTGTGGGGTATGCCCGCCTTTTTCTCCGCCTTCAGCTTTGCGGCAAGCGAGAGGAAATAAGCTATCTCCTCCGGCGTGAAATCAAGAAGCTTCAAAAAGCTTTTTTTGCTCAGTGTGTCCATATTATATAACTCCTCATAAAACTTTTGCAAGGAACGAGCGTAAACGCTCGCACTTCGGCGCGCCGAAAATATCACTCGGTGTCCCCTCCTCGGCAATAACGCCGTCATCGAGGAACAGCACGCGGTTGGACACCTCGCGGGCAAAGCCCATCTCGTGCGTCACCACGACCATCGTCATGCCGCTCACCGCGAGCTCCTTCATAACGTCGAGCACCTCGCCCACCATCTCCGGGTCGAGCGCGGAGGTCGGCTCGTCAAAGAGCATCACATCGGGCTCCATGCACAGCGCGCGCACAATGGCGACGCGCTGCTTCTGCCCGCCGGAGAGCTGGTTTGGCCATGCGTCCGCGCGGTCGGCAAGACCGACGCGGGCAAGAAGCTCCATCCCCTTTTTCTCCGCCTGCTCCCGCGACACTTTTTTGAGCATCATCGGCGCGCAGGTGAGGTTGTCCATGACCGTCATGTGCGGGAAGAGATTGAACTGCTGAAACACCATGCCCATCTTCTGGCGGTGCTTGTTGATGTCTATCTTTTTATCCGTGAGATTGTCGCCCTCGAAAATGATAGTGCCGGAGGTCGGCTGCTCCAGAAGATTCAGACAGCGGAGGAACGTGGACTTGCCGGAGCCGGACGGACCTATGACGCATATCACATCGCCCCTGTCGATCTCCACGCTGATGCCCTTGAGAACCTCCAGCCCCTCAAAGGATTTGCAGAGATTATTTACGCTTATCACTTGCAGCCAGCCTCCTTTCCGCTTTCCCCAGCGCCTTTGTCAGCAGCACGACGACCAGCAGATACGTCGCCGCCACGATGAGCAGCGGGTTCACCGCGTCGTAGGTGTTGTTGCGCACGAGGTTGCCCGCGCGCGTGAGATCCACGACCGCCACATAGCCCGCGACGGCTGTCTCCTTAAGCAAGGCGATAAGCTCGTTGCCGATGGCGGGGAGGATATAGCGCAGCGCCTGCGGGAACACGATGCGGCGTGTTGCCTGCAAGCGGGACATGCCCAGCGAGCGCCCAGCCTCCATCTGCCCCTTGTCCACGGCGTTTATGCCGCTGCGGATAAGCTCCGCCATGTAAGCGCCGGAGTTGATGCCAAACGTGAGAATGCCGACGGTAACGCCCTCGGCTTTTGTCATGATGATAAAATAGAATATGAGCAGCAGCACGACGACCGGGATCCCGCGTATGGCGGTGACATAAACATCGCACACCCACGCAAACGGTCTGAGCGCGGGCACGTCCTCCGCGCAGTATTTGATAACGGCGATCAGCGTGCCTATGACCACGCCGATGAGCAGCGCGCCGAGCGTTATCACAATGGTGTTGCCGAAGCCCTGCAGCATCAGCTCCCAGTAGCCTGTTTCTATAAATGTTTCGTACAGCTTATTCAGCCATCCGGCGGGAAAAGTCATCCGAACGCCTCCTTCTGCAAGCAATGCAGCTCAATGCAGGGTCAGAGGTCAGCCTCCGACCCTGCATAAAATTTCCGAATAATTACGCCTCTGCGGGGGAAGTGTAGGGGGCTTCATACTTCTCAAAGATGGAAGCCACCGTGCCGTCCTCAACAAGACCGTTGAGAATGGTATTTACCTCCGCCACAAGATCCTCGCTGCCGAACGCGAAGGCAAAGGCATAGGGCTCTGTCGTCATAGCCTCGTCGAGAATGACGAGCTGCTCGCCGCCCTCGGCGTTGTAGACCTTCACCATGTCGGCGGCGGTCAAATCGTCAATGACCCATGCGTCCACCTTGCCGCTCGTGAGCGCAAGCTGTGCATCGCTGTTGGCGGAGTAGGAGTTGACCTCATACCCGGCTTCCATGCAGAACGTCTCGGCGGTGGTGCCGGTCTGGACGGAGACTTTCTTGCCGTCCAAATCAGCCTTGCAGGTGATGTCGCTGCCCTCCGTCACGACGATGGCCTGTGCCGCGAGGCAGTAGGCATCGGTGAAGAGGACGTTCTTCTTGCGCTGGTCGGTGACGGAGATGCCGGAAGCGCCGAGGTCGAACTTGCCCGCCTGCACGCCGGGGAGGACGGAGTCAAAGTCCATCTGCTGAATGTCGAGCTTAACGCCGAGCTTGTCGCAGATTATCTGCAAGAGGTCTATCTCTATGCCGACGACCTCGCCGTTTTCAAGAGACTCAAACGGGGGAAAGTCGGGGCTCGTCGCGACCGTCAGCTTGCCGGCTGCTTTCACCTTTTCAAGCGCGGAGGTCTCCTTGCTGCTGCCGCAGCCGGTGAGAAGCGTGCACAGCATCAGCACTGCCATAATAAGCGCGATGTTTTTTTTCATTTTCTTGTACTCCTTTCAGTATTTCTTCAGCATTTCTTCCACGTAGAGGATCTGCTCCTCCACTCTTGCCGGACCGCCCTCGCTCGTACGTCGCTTTACGCAGCCCGTCATGTCTATTGCGTCATATACATCTGCGTCAAAAAGCCCGCAGTATGTTTTGTATTTTTCAAGCGGTATGTCCTCGAGCACCGTGCCGTTTTTCACGCAGTCGCCCACGATGCTGCCGGAAATCTTATACGCGCTTCTGAACGGCAACCCCTTTCGCACGAGATAATCCGCCAGATCCGTGGCGTTTATGAAGCCTCTCTGCGCCGCACGACGCATCGCGTCGGGCTTTGCCTTCATCGTCTCTATCATCCCGCTCATCACCGGCAGACACATCATCACGGTGTCGCAGGCATCGAAAATGCTCTCCTTATCCTCCTGCATATCCTTGTTGTATGCCATCGGAAGCCCCTTGAGCATCGTGAGTGTGCCGAGAAGGTCTCCGTACACGCGCCCGGTCTTGCCGCGTATAAGCTCCGCCATGTCGGAGTTTTTCTTTTGCGGCATAATTGAAGAGCCGGTCGTGTAGGCATCCGACAGCTCCACAAAGCCAAATTCCCAGCTTGTCCAGAGTATGAGCTCTTCTGACAATCGCGAGAGATGCATCATCAAAATTGCCAGCGCGCTCAGCATTTCCGCGCAGAAGTCGCGGTCGGAAACGCCGTCGAGCGAGTTCATGCATATCCCGTCAAAGCCGAGCGCTTTCGCCTCCGCGCGTCTGTCGGTGGGGTAGGTCGTGCCGGCGAGGGCGCAGCAGCCGATGGGGCTTTGGTTCATCCGTCTTCGGCAGTCCGCCAGACGGTCAAGATCCCGCAGCAGCATCATGGAGTACGCCATGAGGTGATGCCCGAACGTGATTGGCTGCGCCCGCTGCAAATGCGTGTAGCCGGGCATGATCGCGTCCTTATATTCACCGGCGCGCGCAGTCAGCGCGCCGATGAGCCCTTTAAGCTCCCCGGATATGTCCGTGCACTGCCCGCGCAGGTGCATTCGCAGGTCGAGTGCCACCTGGTCGTTGCGGCTTCTCGCCGTGTGCAGCTTTTTGCCCACATCACCGAGCCGCTCCGTGAGCACCTGCTCGACAAACATATGAATGTCCTCGCACGCCGCGTCAAACGCGAGCGCGCCGGAATCAATGTCGTCGAGTATACCCTGCAGCCCGTCAATGAGCGCTTCAGCATCGTCTTTGCCGATAATGCCGCATGCGCCGAGCATGGCGGCATGAGCCATGCTGCCGGTTATATCCTGCCGATACATTCGGCAGTCAAAAGAAATTGATGAGTTGAAATCATCTGCGAGCTTGTCGATGCTTCCGTCCGTGCGCCCTGCCCACATCTTTGCCATAACGCAGCCTTCCTTGGTTTCAGTATGCGGGCAAAGTGCGGATGGCGCTTTGCCCGCGGTTCTTATTTATTAAAGCTTACCTTGTTCGCGAAGTGCGTCCACCTTGGTGGGCAGACCCCAGAGGTTGATGAAGCCGGCAGCCTGTGCCTGGTCATAATCGCTCTCGCCGAAGGTCACGAGCGACTCGCTGTAAAGGGAATAGGGGCTTGTCGTGCCGGCGGGGATGATGTTGCCCTTGTAGAGCTTGAGCTTCACAGAGCCGGTCACGTACTTGTTGGATTCGTTGGCAAACGCAACAAGCGCGTTGGTCAGCGGGCTGTACCACTTGCCGTTGTATATCTGATCCGCCATCACGACGGCGAGCTTCTGCTTCTCGTGCAGCGTGTCCTTGTCCACGGTCAGCATTTCGAGCTGCTCATGCGCAAAGTAGAGGATAGTGCCGCCCGGTGTCTCGTATACGCCGCGATCCTTCATGCCGACGAGGCGGTTCTCCACGATGTCGATAATGCCGATGCCGTTCGCGCCGCCTATGGCGTTGAGCTTTTCGATGATCTTGCTCGCCTTCATCTTCTCGCCGTCAAGTGCGACGGGCGCGCCCGCCTCAAAGTCGATGGTGACATAGCTCGGCGCATCAGGTGCCTGCATGGGGGAAACGCCCATTTCGAGGAAACCCGGCTTGTCGTAATCCGGCTCGTTCGCGGGATCCTCGAGATCCAGACCCTCATGGCTCAGATGCCAGAGGTTCTTGTCCTTGGAATAGTTCGTCTCGCGGCTGATTTTCAGAGGAACGTTGTGCGCTTCGGCGTAATCTATCTCCTCATCGCGGGACTTGATGTCCCACTCGCGCCACGGGGCAATGACTTTCATGTCCGGCGCGAAGTGCTTGATGGCAAGCTCAAAACGCACCTGGTCGTTGCCCTTGCCGGTCGCGCCGTGGGCGATGGCATCCGCGCCCTCTGCAAGCGCGATCTCCGCCAGCTTCTTTCCGATGACGGGGCGGGCAAACGCCGTGCCGAGCAGGTACGTCTCGTACTTGGCGTCCATCTTCATCGCGGGAATAATAACCTCGTCCACCATCTCGTCGACCAGGTCCGCAACGATCAGCTTGCTTGCGCCGGTCTTAAGCGCCTTCTCCTCCAAACCCTCCAGCTCATCGGCTTGACCGACGTTGCCGGCAACGGCGATAATCTCGGGGTTGTTGTAATTTTCTTTCAGCCAAGGAATAATTATCGAAGTGTCCAAACCGCCGGAATATGCAAGAACGACTTTCTTTATGTCGGATTTATTCATAATAGCTTTACCTCCGTGAATGTTTATGCGTTTATTATAGGCGTTTATCCATAAAAGTCAAGCGGAATTTTGAATAATATTCACATTTATGCAATCATACATTTATCCCGCGCCTCGCCGCCCCCGTGTTGGTGATTATAACAACATCCGCCCGTCATGCCGCAAAAAAGCAGGGACGCAGGCAAGCAGTCTCACTTGCCCGCGCCCCTGTCGGTCGTGACAGTATTATTCCTTTTCCTCTTTTTCCTCCTCGTCGCGGAGATCCTCCGGGAGAATGGCGGTGAGGTCGTCCTTCGTGGGCGCGTCCATCTGCGCGACGCGGTTGGACTGGCGGATAATCATATCCTCAAAGCGGTTGCGCACGTCGCGCCCGTTGCCGAAGTTCTCATCCCGCTCGGCATACAGCGCATCGAAGAGCTTCTTTGCCTCCTCCTCCGCCTTTGGAGTGAGGGTGTAGCTGTTCTTCCTGCACTGCGCGCGGAATATTTCCATGAGCTGCTCGCCGTTATAGTCCGGGAAGATAAAACGCTTGTTGAAGCGCGATTCAAGACCGGGGTTGGAGCTCATAAACCGCTCCATCGGCTCGGTATACCCCGCGACGACGACGATAAGGTCGTCGCGGTGATCCTCCATCGCCTTTAATATCGTTTCTATCGCCTCTCGCCCGAAGTCGTTGTCGCCGCCGGAGGCGAGGGAATACGCCTCGTCGATGAACAGCACCCCGCCGAGCGCGGACTGTATGACCTCCTGTGTCTTGAGCGCGGTCTGCCCCACGTAGCCCGCGACGAGCCCGGAGCGATCGACCTCGACAAGCTGACCCTTGCTCAGCACGCCGATGGAGGCGTACAGCCCGCTTATCAATCGCGCGACCGTCGTCTTGCCCGTGCCGGGGTTGCCGAGGAACACCATGTGTAGGCTCATCGGCGGGACGGGCAGGTCGTTTTGCGCGCGGAGCTTGCGCACCTTGACAAGGTTGATGAGGTTTTTGACATCCTTTTTCACGCTCTCCAGCCCCACAAGCGCCTCTAGCTGTGCCATAAGCTCGTCAAAATTCGGCTTCTCCGGCGCGTCTGCCGCCGTGTCCCCCGCCTTCTCGGCGCTTCCGGGCGCGGCGGTTTGCGGTGCGGCGCTCGGCGCGGCGGGGGCGTGCTTCTCGGTAAAGGGCGCGGCGGCGCTGGTCACATAGTCCAGCGGATCAAGCCCCTCCTGCCCGCGCCCCACGCCGCTGGCATCGCAGATGGCGGAGAGGCGGTCGATGCCCTCGGTTATATACTCCGCCTCCGCAAGCGTCACCTCGTCGTCCGCCGCCGCGAGATAGAGCATGATATTTGTGAACATGCGGATAAACGTGCGGGAGGTCTGTGTGCCGCGCTTGGCATCGTCCTCGGCAAGCGTCCAGAAAAACAGCGGCGGCATGAACTCGTCCCCGGCGCACACGGAGCTTGTCAGCCCCCAGAGCATCCAGCTCGGCTTTGGCTGATTGCGGGAGTAGAGCTCATTGGCAAGGTCGGCGTGGCGCTGGCTCACCCCTCCGCCGCGCTTCCAAAGCTGCAGGGCGCAGCTCGTCATAAAGCTGTCGAGCTCCTTGGCAAAGGCATAGCTGCCGGTGCGGTAAAAAGCGTCGGTATTCGCGGAATATATTTTATGAAAGTCCTCCGGGGAACGGCTCCATGTTGTCGGCATAACGGATATCTCCTCTATATATGTTGTAAACTATTATATTACAAAATCGCGCCGGGTCAAGACAAAACTCGACCCGACGCGAGCTGTACTGTTATCTGATAAGAAGCTTAAAGAATACTGCTATCCGTTCACGAGCGGCGGGGCTTGCCGTAGCGCACTGCGGCGCTCTTCGCCTCGCGGCGCGGCATGAGCCTTATACCCTCCGCCGTGCGCGCCGCCTCACCGGAGACGCGCTTCCACACCGCCTCAAAGCCCGCCAGCTCCTTTTTATAATCCCGTTCCATTGAACAATGCACCTCGTTGCGTGATACTGTCTCCGACGTATTCTATGCCGGGGCTTGAAAAGACGTGAAAACTGTGCGATAATACCGACATATATAAACGCTGCGGAGGGACATATCATGCCCAGATTCTTTATGGCGGGAACAAATATACTCGGCGGAATGGCGATAATGCGCGGCCGCGACGCGGAGCACGTGCACGTGCTCCGTATGCGTCCGGGCGAGGATATGATAATATGCGACGGTCAGGGGACGGACTATAAGTGCCGCCTTGTCAAGGCGGATAAGGAGCAGGTCGAGGCAGAGGTGATAGAGGTCGTGCGCTGCCCGGCGGAGCCGAGCGTCAGGGTGACGGTTCTGTGCGGGCTGCCCAAGGGCGACAAGACCGATTATATCATCCAGAAATGCGTCGAGGCGGGCGCGTATGAGATACTGTTCTTCTCCTCCTCGCGCTGCATCGCAAAGCTCGGCAGCGAGGAGAAGAAGCTGGAGCGCTGGCAGCGTATCGCCGAGGAGGCGGCAAAGCAGTCCGGGCGCGGGATAATCCCGCAGGTCGGCTGGGCGGGCGAGCTGGCGGATGCCTTCGATGCGGCGGTGAAGAAGGACGTGGGGCTGTTCATGTACGAGACGGGGGAGCGCGAGGCACTGAACGACGTGCTGGAGGCGAACAAGACCGTCAAGACCGCCGCAGTGATAACAGGTCCCGAGGGCGGCTTCGCGCCGTTCGAGGCTGAGCTGGCAAAGATAGTCGGGCTGCACATCTGCTCAATGGGCGAGCGTATACTCCGCTGCGAGACCGCGCCCGTCGTGGCGCTGACGGCGGCAATGTACGCCACAGGCAACTTGGCATAAGGAGGCTCATTCCATGTTCAGAGAAATGAGACGGGCAAAGCAGCAACTTCCCCAAGAGGAGTGCGAGCGCATACTGCGCGAGGGGAAAACCGCCGTGCTCGCCCTCGCGGGGGACGACGGCTACCCCTACGCCGTGCCTGTCAACTATGTGTACGACGGCGGGAGGATATACTTTCACGGCGCAAAGGCGGGGCATAAGCTCGACGCGCTGCGCCGGTGCGAAAAGCTGTCGCTGTGCGTTGTGGAACGGGACGATGTTGCGCCGGAGCGGCTCACCACGGATTACAGGAGCGTTATAGTTTTCGGGTGCGCGAGGATACTCGAAAACGAGGAGGAGATATACCGCGCAGCGGAGCTGCTCGGCTTGAAATATAACCCCGACCGCGCTTTTGTGGAGCGCGAGATTCGCCGCGAATGGGCGGCGCTCTGCTGCGTGGAGGTCACCGCGGAGCATATCACCGGCAAGGAAAACGGTGAGCTTGCCCGCCGGCGCCGCGAGCGCGCTGTGGCAGATACCTAAGGCAACACCGCACAATGCGGCAAGGACAGCTGGCGAGAGAATTTGAATTCTGATGACGGCACTTTTTTACAGGAATACTTTGTGTATTTCAAGAAAAAGTGACTAAATCAGGGCACGAATTATCCGTCAGATGCCGCAGGCGTATTGTGCGGTGTTGCCTTAACAAACATCAAACGCCGCGAGGTCTATCTAAAACCTCGCGGCGTGATTTTTTTGGCTTATACGCTTCAGCAGCAGCCGGGCTTGCCGAGCATGCGGAACATATTCTTCTTGTACGCCTCAACGCCGGGCTGATTGAACGGGTTAACGCCGGACATATAGCCGGAAATGGCGCACGCCATCTCGAAAAAGCACACGAGCGAGGCAAAGCCCTCCTCGTCGCGGCACTCGACCTCGATGGTCATGTTCGGCACGCCGCCGGAGATGTGCGCCTGCTTGACCGCCTCCGCCACGGTGGCGCTGATGTCGGTGAGGTCGCGCCCGGCGAGGTAGTTGAGCCCGTCCGCGTCCGCCTCCTCAAAGGGGACGGCGTAGCTGTGGTGGGAGCGTTTGAAGCGCACGACAGTCTCCATCATTGCGCGCGGACCGTCCTGAATATACTGCCCCATGGAGTGGAGGTCGGCGGTGTACTCGACGGAGGCGGGGAAGATGCCTATGCCGTTTTTGCCCTCGCTCTCGCCGAAAAGCTGCTTCCACCACTCCGCCATGAAGCGAAAGCTCGGCTCATAGCAGGCGAATATCTCAATATTGTGCCCGTTTTTATAAAGGCGCTGGCGCGCGGCGGCGTACTGCCATGCGGGGTTGTCGATGCCGCGGTCGTCGAGCTTGGAAAACTCCGCAATGGCGGTGTCTATTATTTTGCGCACGTCTATGCCCGCAACTGCCATCGGCAGCAGACCCACGGCGCTCAAAACGCTGTAGCGCCCGCCGACATCGTCGGGCACGACGAACGTCTCCCAGCCAAACTCGTCCCCCAGCTCCTTGAGAACGCCCTTGTGCGCGTCGGTCGTCTCGAATATATGCTCATTCGCCTTGTCGCCGTACTTCTGCTGCAAAAGCTCACGGAAGATGCGGAAGGCGATTGCGGGCTCAAGCGTCGTGCCGGACTTGGAGATGACGTTCACGTCAAAGTCCATATCGCCCAGAAGCTCTATCGTGCCGCACAGCGCGTCGGCGGAGATGCCGTTGCCGACGAAGAATATCCTCGGGTCGTTCTCACCGGGGATGGGCTTCAAAAGCTCGATCGCGCCGCGCGCGCCGAGGTAGGAGCCGCCGATGCCGATAACCACAAGCGCCTTGGAGCGGGCGCGTATCTTGTCGGCGGTGGCAATTATCTTGTTGAGCTCATAGTCCTTTATCCTGCGGGGCAGGTCGAGCCAGCCGGTGAACTCACTGCCCGCGCCGGACTTGTTCAGCAGCGTCTCATATGCCCTCTCGGCGGCTTCATAATCCGGACCGTTGCCTAAAAATCCGGCAGCGCCGGACAAATCGACTTTGACCATGATGTGCACTCCTTTTATCTGTTTGTTAAACGCAATGTATTATTTAAATGTATTATTTATTTTATCGCTTATATTATATACGCTTTTGCCGCCATTTCAACAGGGAATTGTGCCGTAACGGGTGTGCAAAATGACGAAAATGCTTTAGGCAGCACCGCATAATGCGGCAAGAACAGATGGCGAGAGAATTTGTGTTCTGATGACGGCACTTTTTCGCAGGAATACTTTGTGTATTTCAAGAAAAAGTGACTATATCAGGGCGCAAATTATCCGTCAGATGCTGCCGCCGTATTGTGCGGTGCTGCCTTCATAACCCTATAAGACTGCCGCCGAGCAGCCCCAGCAGCCCCCAATACCCCAGCCGCTCCACATCCGCGCCCGCGACGATAGGGACGTTTGCCACATTTTCGCCGGAGATGCTCACCGTCAGCGTGCCGAGGCGGTCGCCCGCGTGCACGGGCGCGGGCACGGAGGCATCCATGGAAAGCGAATACTCCGGCGCGGCGGAGGAGCGGGCAACAACGGCGTACTCCGCTCCCGAAAACACCGCCGGCACGAACTCGCTCTTCCCCAACTCCACGCGCACCTCCGGCAGCGCCGTGTCGCCGCGCAGGGAGCAGAGCGTGTAGTTGGCAAACGCGAAGTCGAGCATCGCCTCAGCGTCGGCATTGCGCGCCTCGGCGGTCTCCGCGTGCATCGCCACGGCGATGTATTCCACGCCGTCGCGCTCCGCCGTGGCGGAGAGGCAATATTTTGCCGCGGAGGTGAACCCGGTCTTGAGCCCCGTGCAGCCGGAATACCAATAGACAAGGCGGTTCGTGTTGCTCAAGCCGAACTCGCCGTTTCGTATGCTGTCCATCCATATGGTGGTGTAGTCCTTTATGAACTCATGGCGCAGCAGCTCCCGCGACATGACGGCGACATCGTAGGCGGAGGTGTAGTGCCGCTCATCCTCGAAAAGCCCGGTGCAGTTGGTGAAATGCGTGTCGGCAAGCCCAAGCTCCGCCGCGCGCTCGTTCATGCGCGCGACAAACGCCTCCTCGCTGCCGGAGATATGCTCCGCCATCGCCACGGCGCAGTCGTTGGCGGAGACGACCGCGATGCATTTGAGCATCTCCGCCGCGCTCATCTGCTCGCCCTGCGCCAGATACACGCAGCTTCCCCCGAAGCTCGCCGCGCGCTCGCTCGCCGTGACCGTGTCCGCAAGCGATATGCGCCCCGCGTCTATATCCTCCGCTATCAGCAGCATGGTCATTATCTTCGTCACGCTCGCGGGGAAGCCGCGCGCGTGCGCGTCCTTTTCATACAGCACCTCGCCCGTCACCTTCTCCATCAGCACCGCCGACGGGGCGGACACGCTCGGCACCGCGCCCGCAGAGAGCGCGGGTGCGGCACAGGCGGCGGGGGACAGCAGCGCTGCCGCCGCCGAAAAAAGCAAAAATAAAACAGAAAAACGTTTCATGTTGTCACCGCTCCCATCTCAAACAAGCTTTCGTTCGAGAATATGCCGCGAAAGGTTACAATATGAGCCGGTTTACAAAATCGGACGGATTTCGACATTGAAAATGAATATGTGAATATTCCGTGAAAGGACACTCATGGCATTTCAATAGATTTTCAACACTTTCAACAGACTTTTCAACACCGCCGCATGAATATTTACCGCCGCCGCGTGCAAATGCATTTACATAACACAGATTATTTCGGTGTCATATTCGTTGCCGAAGCAGCATCAATTGTTAACAAAATTGCGTATTGACGGCAAGGATGGCAAATAGTAAAATAAAGTGGTTATGTATAGAATAAAGTGACTGCAAATCACATTGGAGGCAAGAGAATGAAACACGGCTTTCGCTGGGATAAAAAATACCTGTATTGGGGCGTGACGGCGTTCTGCGTCATCGCGTGCGCGATAGTTTTCTACATGGCGCTCAACTATATCTCCGTGCTCGGCAGCGCGCTGAGCACGCTTATGAGCATACTCAGCCCCTTTTTGTGGGGGCTTGTGATAAGCTATCTGCTGCTGCCGTGCATGACGGCAATGGAGAACAAGGTGTTCCGCCCGCTGTGCGCGAAGCTCTATAAAAACAGCAAGAAGAGCGGCGGGGAGAGGCTTGCGCGCGGCATCGCGGTGTTCGTGGCGGAGATAATACTGCTGGTGATACTTGCGGCGTTGGTGTATCTCATCATCCCGCAGCTCTACCAGAGCCTTGACACGATAGTCCGCAACAGCAGCACCTACATAAATAACGCAAGCCTGTGGATAGAGCACGTTCTGCAAAACTATCCCGAGATAGAGCAGTACGCAATGGAGCTTATCGGCAAGGTGAACACGGGGCTGATGGAGTGGATTCAGACCACTGCCCTGCCGGAGCTGGGCAGCCTCGTGGCAAACGTGACGACGGGCGTGTACTACGTTGTGATGGCGATATACAACCTCATCATCGGCATCATCGTCTCCGTCTACATTCTCGCCAATCACGAGACGTTTTCCGCCAACGCCAAGCGCTGGCTGTACAGTCTCTTCTCCGTCGAGACGGCGCAGAAGATCCGCCGCGGTCTTGCCTTCACCGACCGCACCTTCGCCGGCTTCATAAACGGCAAGATCCTCGACTCCGCCATCATAGGGCTGATCTGCTACATCGGGTGCGCACTGCTGAATATGCCGTATACGCTCTTGGTGAGCGTCATTGTGGGTGTGACGAATGTCATCCCGTTCTTCGGTCCGTTCATCGGCGCGATACCGAGCGCGCTTATCATATTGCTCGTCGATCCGTTCAAGTGCCTTGTGTTCGTCATCTTCATCATCATATTGCAGCAGCTTGACGGCAACGTCATCGGACCGAAAATACTCGGCAGCTCCACGGGCATCAACGGCTTTTGGGTCATGTTCTCCATCATCCTCGGCGCGGGGCTGTTCGGCTTCTGGGGGATGCTGCTGGGCGTGCCGGTGTTCGTGGTGATATACACGGCGATAAACAACCGAATAGACAAAAAGCTGAAAAAAAGCGACCTCCCGTGGGAGACCGCAGATTATATAGGCGTGGATTATATCGACCCTGTCACGTATGAGCGCGTGATGAAGCAGGACGAGCGCGGCCGGGAAGCGGCGGAGGAAAAAGAGGAGGAGACGCACTAAGCCGTCTCCCCTCCCCCGCGCTGCCCTACACGCTCTACCTATGCGCAAGCGTGGCGCGCGCCGCGATGAGCGCGGCGCACAGCGCGTCAACGTCCTCATCGGTGTTGAAGCGCGACAGACCGATGCGAAGAGCGCCGTCGATGACCCTTGACGGCAGCCCTATGGCTTCAAGCACATGGCTCCGCCCACCCTTTTTGCAGGCGGAGCTTTTTGACACGTAGATCTCCTGTGTCTCCAGCACGTTCATCAAAACCTCGCTGCGCCAGCCGGGCAGAGAAATGCTGAGTATATGCGGGGCGGGCGTGTCGATATATGTCAGCTCCGGAATACCGGCGGCAAGCCTTGCCGTGATGTCCTTTTTCATCGCTGCCATGCGCGCGGTGCATTCGGGCATCGCTTTTTTTGCCGCCTCCGCCGCCGCGCCGAACGCCGCAATGGCGGGCATCGCCTCCGTCCCCGCGCGCCGTCCGCCCTCCTGCGCGCCGCCCATAATGTGCGGCGCGAGACGCAGACCCTCGCGGATATACAGCGCGCCTATGCCCTTGGGCGCGTGTATCTTGTGCCCGCTCACGCTTATCATGTCCGCGCCGAGCGAGCGCGGCGTGAACGGCAGCTTCATAAACGCCTGCACCGCGTCCGTATGTATAAGCGCCTTTGACCCCGCCGTGCGCACGGCGCGGGATATAGCGGAAATATCCGTCACCGCACCCGTTTCGTTGTTGACCAGCATTAAAGAAACGAGTATAGTATCATCTCGTAGGGCGTTCAGAACATCCTCCGCGCGTATCGCGCCGGTTTTGTCCGGGCGCAGCAGCGTCACCTCATATCCACGGCGCGTCAGCTCGTCGAGCGCTTTTCTCACTGCGTCATGCTCGACCTCGGAGGAGATTATATGCCTGCCCGCGCGGCGCATGCTCTCCGCGCCGGAGAGGAGCGCCCAGTTGTCGCTCTCCGAGCCGCACGAGGTAAAAACCAGCTCCCCCGGCTTGCAGCCGAGCGCCGAGGCGACGGACGCGCGCGACGCGTCGAGCAGCTTCTTTGCCTCGCGCCCTTTCGCGTGGGTGGAGCTGGGATTGCCGTAAACGTCGCACATCGCGCGCAGGGCAGCCTCCGCCGCCTCCGGGCACACACGCGTCGTCGCGGAATTGTCAAAATAATGTTCCATCTGTTTTAACACTTCATTTCTTAGATATAGGTGATTGGCATGAAATATATTATAACCACTCTTGGCTGCAAGGTCAACCAGTACGAGACGCAGGCGGTGGAGACGCTTCTGACGGAGCGCGGGCATGAGCGCGCCGCCCCCGGCGAGAGCGCTGACGCGGTCATCGTCAACACCTGCGCCGTCACCGCCGAGAGCGGGCGCAAATCCCGCCAGACGATACGCCGCCTCAGGGACGAGAACCCCGGCGCGGTGCTGGCGGTGTGCGGGTGCTACTCCCAGCTTGAGCCGGACGAGGCGGAGAGTCTCGGCGCGCGCGTGATATTCGGCGCGTCCGACAGGGTGAAGCTGGTGGAGGCGGTGGAGCGCGCCGCTGCCGAGGGCGAGGGCTGCCGCAATATAGACGAGCCGTTCAAGCGCCGCGCGATGGAGCGCCTGCCCGCAGGCGCGGTGTCCGGCAGGACGCGCGCGATGCTGAAGATACAGGACGGGTGCGTCAACTTCTGCACATACTGCATCATCCCCTACACGCGCGGGCGGCTGTGCTCGCTGCCGGTGGAGGACGCGGCGCGCGAAACGGCGCGCCTTGACGCGGAGGGCTTCCGTGAGCTTGTGCTCACGGGGATAGAGGTCGCGTCCTATGGGGTCGACCTGCCGGGCAAGCCGGATCTTGCCGACGTTATCTGCGCCTGCGCCGAGGCGGCACCCGATATGCGCATCCGTCTCAGCTCGCTTGAGCCGACGGTGATAACGGAGGATTTCTGCCGCCGCCTCGCCGGGACAAAAAAGCTCTGCCGGCATTTTCATCTCTCGCTTCAATCCGGGTGCGACAGGACGCTCGCTGCAATGAACCGCAAGTACGACACGGCGCGGTTTTACCATGCGACGGAGCTTTTGCGCGAGTATTTCCCCGGCTGCGCGCTCACCTGCGATCTTATCACGGGTTTCCCCGGCGAGACGGAGGAGGATCACGCCGCGACGCTGGAGTTTATCCGCCGCTGCGCCTTCGCCGATATGCACATATTCCCATACTCCCGCCGCCCCGGCACACCGGCGGACGGCATGCCGAACCAATGCACCCACGCCGTCAAGGAGCGCCGCGCGCACGAGGCAAAGCTTATCGCACGCGAGATGAAGCGCGCGTTTCTTGAGGCGTCCGTCGGCAAAACTCTGCCCGTGCTCTTCGAGACGCGGGACGGCGGCAGCTTCACCGGGCACAGCGACACCTACGTCCTTGTCCGCGCCGAGGGGGAGAACCTGCGCGGAAAGACCCTCGACGTGCGCATAACTGCGCGCGACGGGGACGAGCTCGTGGGCGAAATAGTTTGACAATTTGCGGGCAAAGTTATATAGTCTTACGCAAATGAGCATGGGAGGATACGAGATGAACGAACGAGTGTATAATTTCTCGGCAGGGCCGTCGGTCATGCCGGAGAGCGTGCTGAAAAAAGCAGGCGAGGAGATGCTCAACTATCACGGCACGGGCATGTCCGTGATGGAGATGAGCCACCGCAGCGCCGCGTTCGCGGAGATATTCGCCAACACGAAGGAGGCGCTGAAGCAGGCGCTCAATGTGCCCGACAGCCATGAGATACTGCTTTTGCAGGGCGGCGCGACGCTTCAGTTCGCCGCGATCCCGATGAACCTCATGCGCGGCGGCACGGCGGATTATGTTGTAACGGGCAGCTTCTCCGGCAAGGCGGCGCGCGAGGCGGAAAAATACGGCGCGGTGCATATCGCCGCCGACACCTCCCCCACGGGGCACAACCGCATTCCCGCGCAGAGCGAGCTTTGCGAGAGCGAGGGCGCAGGGTATTTCTATTACTGCGCCAACAACACCATCTACGGCACGGAGTGGCAGTATGTGCCGCAGGTGCACTCCCCGCTCGTGTGCGATATGTCGTCGGACATTCTCTCAAAGCCCGTGGACGTTGCGAAATACGGCATTATCTATGCCGGGGCGCAGAAGAACATGGCACCTGCGGGGCTGACGGTCGTCATCGTCGACAAGTCCCTCGCCGGGCACGAGATGGGCATCACCCCGGAGATAATGAGCTATAAGACCCTCATCGAAAAGGATTCCCTGCTCAACACCCCGCCGTGCTGGTGCATATATATGCTGGGGCTGACGCTGGAGTGGATACGCGCGCAGGGCGGCGTAGAGGCAATGGCGCAGCTCAAGCGCGAGCGCGCGGGACTTATATACGGCGTGCTCGACGAGAGCCGGCTGTACATCGCCCATGCCGAGCGCGGCTCGCGCAGCGACATGAACGTGACGTTCCGCACGCCCTCGCCGGAGCTGGACGCGGAGTTTATAAAGGGCGCGGCGGCGCGCGGGCTCGTGAACGTAAAGGGGCACAAGCTTGCCGGAGGGATGCGCGCATCGCTCTACAACGCCATGCCGATAGAGGGCGCGAGGGCGCTCGCAGACTACATGAAAGAATTTGAGGTGCACCATGTTTAAGATAAAAACGATGAACGCCATCTCCCCCGTCGGGCTGGAGACGCTGGAAAAACTCGGCTGCGCGGTGAGCGCGGAGGAGGAACGCCCGGACGGTATGCTCATACGCTCCGCCGATCTGCATAACTATGCATTCAACCCGGAGCTTCTGGGTATTGCGCGCGCAGGTGCGGGATACAACAACATTCCCATCGGGGACTGCGCCGAGCGGGGCATCGTCGTGTTCAACAGCCCCGGCGCGAACGCGGAGGCGGTCAAGGAGCAGGAGATATGCTCACTCGTCATGGCATCGCGCGACGTGCTGGGCGCGATAGACTGGGTAAAGAGCATTGCCGACAGAGGGGAGGAGATCCCCAAGCTCGTGGAAAAGGGCAAGTCGTCCTTCTCCGGGCCCGAGCTTCTGGGCAAGAACCTCGGCGTTATCGGTCTGGGCGCTGTGGGTGCGCTCGTCGCCAACATCGCGCTGGAGCTGGGCATGACCGTCTACGGCTACGACCCGTTCATGTCCGTTGAGGCGGCGTGGCAGCTCTCGCGCGAGGTCATACGCTGCGAGAACATAGAGGAGATATACCAGAACAGCGATTACATAAGCCTCAACGTGCCCTATACCGAGACGACCCACCACATGCTCAACGCCGAGGCTTTCGCCAAAATGCGGCGCGGCGTGAGGATCGTCAACGAGTCGCGCGCGGAGGTCGTGGACGATGCGGCAATGACCGAAGCGCTCAAAAGCGGGCAGGTGTGCCGCTATGTCACGGACTTCCCCAACGAGGTCATACTCAAAGCGCCCAATGTCATCGCCATGCCGCACCTGGGTGCGGTCACGCCGGAGAGCGAGGATCGCTGCGCCGATATGGCGGCGAGAGAGCTGTATGACTACCTGCTCAACGGCAACATCAAAAACTCCGTCAATCTGCCCAACGCCTCACTGGGGCGCATGGGTGTGTGCCGCCTGTGCGTCATTCACCGCAACGTGCCGAGAATGATCACACGCATACTCGACTTTATCAGCGACAGGAACATCAACGTCGAGCACATGATAAACAAGCCGCGCGGCGAGTACGCCTACACCATCGTTGACCTCAGCGAGAGCATCACCGCCGAGGTTGCAGACGCGATACGCGCGATGGACAACGTGCTGCGCGTACGCGTGTTGTGATATAGACCGGGGAACAACAGTCATGACAGAAAAGCTCTATTACGCGGACAGCCATCTCTCACGCTTCACCGCGCGCGTCACGGACTGCCGCGCGAACGAAAAGGGCGGGTACGCCGTGCTGCTCGACCGAACGGCGTTTTTCCCTGAGGGCGGCGGACAGCTTGCCGACACGGGGCGCATAGGCGCGGTGCGCGTTCTCGACGTGCAGGAGCGCGAAGGCGAGATACGCCACTATACCGACGCGCCGCTCGCCGCCGGCGCGGAGTACGACTGCGCGCTGGATTTTGAGCAGCGTTTGCGGCGGATGCAGAACCACTCCGGCGAGCATATCGTCTCCGGGCTCGTCCACGCGCGCTTCGGCGCGGAGAACGTGGGCTTCCACATGGGCGCAGAGTGCATGACGCTTGACTTTGACTGCGAAATATCTTGGGACGAGCTGACGGACATCGAGCGCCGCGCAAACGAGCTCGTGCGCGAAAATCTGCCGGTAAGGACGTGGTTCCCCACGCCGGAGGAGCTTGCGGCGCTGGAGTACCGCAGCAAGAAGGAGCTGACGGGCGCGGTGCGCATCGTGGAAATACCGGGGGTTGACCGCTGCGCCTGCTGCGCGCCGCACGTCGCGCACACGGGCGAGATCGGGCTTATAAAGCTGCTCGACAGTGTGCGCCACCGGGGCGGTGTGCGCGTGAGCGCCGTGTGCGGCATGGACGCGCTGGACGCGGTGCGTGATATGCAGAGAAACGTCACGGCGGTGTCGAACCTGCTGAGCGCAAAGCGCGGCGAGGTCGGCGTGGCGGTGGAAAGGCTGCTGGCGCGGCAGCAGGCACAGAGCGAAAGACTCGCCGCGCTCGGCATGGCGGCGGTGCGTCTGCGCGCGGAGAGCATTGCCCCACGCGAGGGGAACATCTGCGTTTTTGACGATATGCTCGACGAGATCGCCCTGCGCGAGCTTGTGAATCTTCTCAGCGAGAAGTGCACGGGCTACGCTGCGGCATTCTCCGGCTCGGACGGGGCGGGGTACAGATACATCATCGGCAGCCGCCATATCGACCTGAGAAAAGCCACGCGCGACATCAACGCCGGCATCGGCGGCAGGGGCGGCGGAACGGGCGAGATGATACAGGGTCATGCCGCAAATTCTGCCGAAATGATACAGAAATTTGTAGAAAAACCGCTTGTATAGACATTATAGTGAAAATTGTATAACAATTTTTTCACAAAAAGCCTCCAAACCGGGGGCTTTTGCTCAAAATTCGATTGACAACATATTCACAGTTTGTTAAAATAAAAGGAGCAAGGATGGGCGCTCAGCGCCCGAAAATGGAAACGTATATGGAGGGTTATCTGTGAAAGATCTCAAGCATCTTATCTACTTTGAGAATCTGCTTCAGGAAGCCAACAACGAGCTTGTGCAGAAGGCGAAAGCCGACGGCAAGTACGCCATAGGCTACACCTGCTACTTCATGCCTGAAGTTCTTCTCGACCTGCCCGGCTGCTTCGCGGTTCGTCTGCGTGCGCCGCGCTGCACTTCCCCCGACATTGCGACGTACTATATGTCCTCGCGTGTCTGCCACTATGCAAGAAGCCTTCTTGAGCGCGCGCTTGAGGGCGGCTTCAACTTCCTCGACGCTCAGATGGCGACAGAGACGTGCACCGGCACCTGCCGCTTCCAAGAGCATCTGCAGCAGAAGCACCTTGACTCCGTCAAGGATATGCGCATCATCAACAATGACAACTTCTTCTGCGAGTTTTCCGACGTTCCGTTCAAAAATAACGAGAACGGCTACGTCCACTTCCGCGAGCAGCTTCGCGCCCACGTGCTTGAGCCTCTGCACGAAAAGCTCGGCATCGACGTGAGCGATGAGGCGCTGATGGCTACCATCGAGCGCCACAACGAGGTCTGCCGCCTGATAAACGAGATAGGCGACTACCGCAAGCTCGATAACCCCACCATCACCGGCTATGAGTTCCACGTTATCCAGCTGGTCAGTCAGGTCTGCCCCAAGGAGCTTATCCTGCCGTATCTGAAAGAGACGGCGGAGGAGCTCAAGACCCGTGAGCCGGACGCAAAGTGGTCGTTCCGCTGCAAGGTCGTGCTGGCAGGCTCCGAGAACGACGACCCCGGCTTCACCCAGCTTATCGAGAGCTGCGGCGCGGAGGTCGTTGTCGACCGCTACTGCTACGGCGCGGTCGAAAACCGCATCCCCATCGCCGTCCGCGAGGGGCAGGAGCCGCTCGATGCCATCGCGCGCCACTATCTCGACACCTCCAACTGCCCGCGCTTCATGCCGCAGGACACCATGCGTATGCGCAAGCAGATCATTGCCGACCTCGCCAAGGAGTACAAGGCGGACGGCGTCATTGTCGCGTCCAACAAGTTCTGTGAATACTGGAGCTATGAGCGCGTCATCGACACCATCGTTCTCCCGCGTGACTTCGGTCTGCCCGTGTGCTCGATAGAAAAGGAATACATAAACTCCGCATCAGGTCAGCTACGCACGCGCTTCCAGGCCTTTGTCGAGAGCATCGAGATCAAGAAGATCCAGGAGGGCAAGTAAGATGGCGAAGAAAAACATAGACTACAAGAAGCTCGCGAAGGATTTCTGGTATGGCAAGCCCCACGGTGAGCGCCGTCTGGGCGACATACGCGAGGATAAGACCGGGCTTTACAAGCACAGAGAGTGGCGCGGTGTCAAGGACACCATGTACTACTTCTACAATATCTGGCTGTATAACTACATCCACATGGTCACGGATGTCGTGAAGTACGGCGGCATTATAAACTTTGCCAAGGGCGTATGGCGCTACCGCTGGGTCGGTCAGACCTATCTGCCCGTGCTGCACTGGTACGACCGCGGCATGGAGGGTATGCGCGGCGAGGCGCTGAAAGCCTCCGCATGGCATTATCGCGGCATGACCAACGCGACCATCAAGCAGTTCATGCGCATGTTCGTCGCCGACACGAAGCTGCACGGCGGCAAGAAGAACGACGCTTACTATCACACCTTTGCCCATAACGAGACTGTCTGGGGCGGCATCTTCTACCCGTGGAGCGACAAGTTCGAGAACGTCCCGCTGGAGATGATCCCCTACTTCGTCACCTGCCACGTCAATTCCCACACCGTTCTCAACTACATCGACGCGGTGCAGTCCATCGGTCTGCCCGGTGACCCCTGCCCGATGTGCCAGGCGGAGTCCGGCTTGTTCGTGCTGGACGATATGCCCGATTACGCCCCGCTGGTCGTCACCAGCAACGAGGCGTGCGACGCCTCCGTTTCCACCTCCGTTTTGCAGGACTGGTTCCTTGACAAGCCCCTGTTCGCCCTGCCCATGCCCATGCTCTTCGACGATCCCCTCGTCAAGAAGCACTGCGCGGCAGAGATCGAGGAATGCTGGAAGTTTATCGAGGATCAGACCGGCGTCCCGTTCAATTGGGAGCTGCTCAAAGAGCGCATAGAGAGCCAGAACAAGCTGCAGGAGTTCGAGTGGGAGAAGTGGGATGTCGCCGCAAATACAAACTACTACCCCGTCAACGGCGTTGCGCAGGCGCTCTACCGTATTTACCAGAGCCAGTACGGCGACCTGCCCATCTGGCACTTTGTGGACGGCAAGGTCCGCAAGATTCTCAACAAGTGCGTTGAGAAGAAGATAAACTCCTTCCCCCTGACCCGCCACCGCGTTATCGCGTGGTCGTGCGCGCCGCTGTACTACTCCAACTGGTGCACTTGGGCTTACAACTGCTGGGGTCTGAACGTCATCATCAATATGGACTCTCTCATGTTCGACATGACCATCCGCACCGATTCCTACGAGCACTGCCTCGAGGATATGGCTCAGTACCACATGTGGGCTCCGATGCGCCGTATGGCAGTCGGCGGCATGAAGCACTTCTTCGAGCTGTGGGAGTACAAAGAGAAGTTCAACTGCGACATGGTCATGATGTACGACCAGCTCCAGTGCAAGGGCGCACAGGGTCTGCACGGCCTGTTCGAGGACGAGTTCCGCGACAGGAACATCCCCGCGATCTGGATGCCGCATGCTCTGCCCGACAGCCGCACTGTCTCCAGAATGGAGATCCGCCGCATAATCAA
>CAVGKI010000004.1:0-36182 GCA_963629655.1 Butyricicoccaceae bacterium
AAATGGCTTTTTTTACTCCAAATATCCTCTGGTATTCTTTTTCCTTGAGTTTCGCTATTCGCTTTACATTATCCATTCTTTCTCTCCCCACTCAAGTATACCATTTATTTGTGTATTTTTCTACCACGCAGAGGTTATCGAACAGGTCTATTATTTTATATTGCTGTGAAAGGATTGTTTTTATGGAAATATACGCCGTTCGTCCAGGCGACACGCTCTATTCCGTTGCGAAGAAATACTCCGTCGATCTCTCGCGCCTCGCCGCCGTCAATCAGCTTGCCGATCCCTCGCGCCTCGCGGTGGGCTCGGCGCTTGTCATTCCCGGCTATGCCGATGGCGCGCTGCGCCAAGCGGAGGTCAATGCCTACGCCTACCCCAATATCTCCGCCGCCGTGCTCGGCGCCACTCTGCCTTACCTCACGTTCTTCTGCCCGTTTTCGTACAGCATGACTGAGGACGGCGCGCTTGTCCCCATCGACGACCGCCCGCTCGTGCGCGCCGCCTATGTCGCGAACACCGCCCCCTTGATGACCGTGACGAACATCGGCGGCACGGGCGGCTTTTCCGGCGACATTGCCCACGCGGTGTTCACGGACGGAGCAGTGCAAGACCGTGTCCTTGACAATATTCTCGCCACTTTGCGTGAGAAAAAATACTACGGGATAAATTTCAACATCGAATATATCCATCCCTTCGACCGCGAGGGCTACAACGCCTTCCTCCGACGCGCGGCAGATATGTTCCACCCACTGGGGTATTATCTCTCAACAGCCATCGCCCCAAAGACGAGCGACGCGCAGGGCGGTCTGCTCTACGAGGCGCACGATTACGCCGCACACGGGGAGTATATGGATCGCGTCATTGTCATGACCTATGAATGGGGGTACACATATTCCTCGCCGCAGGCAGTATCGCCTGTGGACAAAATGCGCCGCGTGCTGGAGTACGCCGTGACGAGGATCCCGGCGGCAAAGCTTCTCATGGGCTTTTCAAACTACGGCTACAACTGGACGCTCCCGTGGCGGCAGGGCGAGGCTGCCTCCGTCATTTCTTCCGCCGCCGCAGCCGACCTTGCCGCGAGCGTCGGGGCGGAGGTGCGCTATGACAGCGCTGCCGCCGCGCCGTATTTTTACTATACCGACCCGCAGGGGCAGCAGCACGCGGTATGGTACGAGGATGCGCGCTCATGGCAGGCGCGGCTGGTGCTTGCGGAGGAGCTGGAGCTGGCGGGAATAAGCATATGGACGGCAGATAAGCTGTACCGTCCGGGGCTTGAGGTTTTGGGGAGTATGTTCGGCACAGAAAAAATAGTGTGATAGTATTCAAAATCTTTCTCTTGAATTATTACTGCGAAAAATGTAAAATGAGTTTTATGTGCATAATAATTCTTTTGGAGAGAACGCATGAGGCATTTGAAAAAACTTATCGCGCCTATATCGGCGCTCTTCGCGGTGCTGCTGTGCACCCCGGCAGCGCACGCCACGGCGCAGACATATTATGAAGAGACGGTGGAAAAAAGCTCGAACACCGCCGCGATAATCACGGCGCTTGTGATCGTGATTTTGATGTTCGCGGGGATGGCAGTCGCGGTGCGTCTGGGGCACAGCGGGATGCTGCGCGTGTCGTGGGCGGTGCTGGCGATCATCTTCTCCGGCACGGCGATGCTTTTGACCATCATCGGCTCGTCCGTCGGCGCGCTCTATTCCAAGGCGGAGGGTGACCCCGCCGACACCGTTCGGAGGTTTTACGACGCGATTATCATCGGCGACTACCCCACGGCGTACTCCTGCCTGAGCGACTATACCGGGCTTGGGCTTGAGACGGCACCGAGCACGGAGAATGCCGCGCTCGTGTACGATGCGCTTAAATCAAGCTACGAGTATACCCTTGTGGGCGAGGCGCAGCGCGACCGTCTGAGCGCGACGCAGACCGTGCGCGTGAAGTATCTCGACCTTGCCTCGCTTGAGGCGAGCGTGGAGGACGGCGTGCAGCGCAATCTTGAAAGCATCGTTGAGGAACGTCCGCGCAACGAGGTGTACGACGCGAACGACAAATACCTCCCCAGTGTGACCGAGGAGGCATACAGCACGGCGCTCAAGTCCGTATTGAGCCACGCCGACAGCTACTATACCGCCGCCGCCATCGACATCGAGCTGACATACAGCGGCGGGCAGTGGCTCATCGTCACAAACCAAGCCATGCTCAACGCCCTCATGGGCGGTGTGGCATACTGATTTTCGGAGACACGCAATGAGCAACATGACCAACGATTTCAATTCCGACCTCGAAGCCATACTTGCTGAGTTCTCGTCGTATTCCGACGCGCTCTCCGGCGGCGCGGCAAAGCCGGAGACGGAGCCTAAGCCCTCAAAAACGCCAGACCGGCCCGCGCCCGTCGAAGATGAGAGCGGCACAGACGGCACGCAGTATTACGTCGATGTGTCGCAGCTTGAGGACTATCTCTCCTCGCGCAAGGGCAAGGGCGACGGCGCACCGCGCGCGGCGGAGGGCGGCGACAAGGAGACGTTCACGCCGGAGTTCAAGCCGGCAGGCAGGGAATACCGTCCGCCGGAGGCGTGGGCAGTGCCCGGCGCGGGCAGCAAGCGTTCCCCCGCAGCGCAGAGCGTTGACCCCGACAGATTTTTCACGCCAGGCGAGAAGCGCCGCGCGGCGACGCTGCAAAAAAAAGCGGAGGAAAAGCAGGCAAAGCTCGACGCGCAGAAATCCGCCCTGCGGAAGAAGGAGCGCGATGCAGTTGAGGCGCAAAAGCGCGTATATGCCCGGCGCGAGCGCGCAGAGACCCCGGCAAAGGGTATCCTCGCCGCCGTTTTCACTGTGCTGACGCTCTTCACGTTCCTGTGGATCGGCGTGAACATCCACCCCGATTCCGGCACGTCCACCGCCGCAAAGGCACAGAACAACCTCAACCTTACCAGCAAGCTCGACGTGTACGTCAACAATGCCGCGAGCGACGCGCTGGGCGATCTGACGTACATAAAAAAGATATATAAGATAGCCGAGACGGACACCGTCGCCCCCAAGCCCAATGCCGCCGCTTTCGGCACGACGACCGATCCCGCCGTCGTGCAGGGGGTCATCGACGCGGCGGCGGAGCTCTTAGACGGGCAGGAGACGGTGTGGCAGCCGGATCTGCCGTTCTACCCCGGCACGGAGATGTACTATTACCGCGACGCGACGATACTCGTCATCGTGTGGAAAGAGATAATCGAGGAGCGCTGCGCGACACTGGCGGAGGTGAAGATCGCCGACGGGTCACAGCTTCGGCGCAAGCTCACCGAGGACACCTACGGCTCGTCCGTGCAGCTTTACGCGACCGAGCTTGCCTCCGCTGCCAATGCCGTCGTTGCGGCAAATGCGGACTTCTATGCGTTTAGACAGATAGGACTGACCGTGTATCAGAGGCAGCTTTTCCGCAACAATGCCGAGAAGCTTGACACCTGCTTTATCACGGCGGGGGGCGATATGCTCTTCTCACGCGCGGGCGAGCTGACGGGCGATGCGGCGGTGCAGCAGTATATTGCCGACAACGATGTTGTGTTCTCACTCTCGTTCGGTCCGGTGCTCGTGGATAACGGCGAGGTGCAGCAGTGCGACAGCTATCCCATAGGCGAGATGGATGTTGAATACTCCCGCGCCGGCATCGGCATGACGGACGAGCTGCACTATCTGCTCATGACCGTCAACCACACGGACAGCCGTCCGCGCGCAAGGGTCAACGAGTTTGCGCGCTTCATGGCGGCAAAGGGCTGTGTGAAGGCATATAACCTCGACGGCGGGCAGACCTCGGAAATTGTTTTCCAAAACGAGGCTGTCAACCATGTTGACTTCGGCTATGAGCGCACGGTCAGCGATATAATCTATTTTGCCACGGCAATACCTGAATCGGAGGTGTCGGGATGAACGGGATAGCCATATACTCCGGCAGCACCGTCATCTACTGGAGCGGTGTCGTCATTGCGCTGGGCGTGGCGGCGTGCTTTGCGCTCAGCTATTCGCTGTACACCTCATATGTCGGTTCCGGCAAGGCGCTGTGGGTGCTTCTGCCGCTGGCGGTGCTCTTCTCCGTGCCGCTGTGCCGCATTATCCACTGGTACTGCCATGCCGAGCAGTACGCGGGGCTTTGGGGTGCGCTGACGGACTATTCCGGCGGCGGGTACTGCCTGCCGGGCGCGCTTTTGGGCACGTTGCTGGCGGCGCTTGCCGTGGAGCGGCTGGGCTTTACGGACAATGTGCCGCGCATGATGGATACCGTCGCCCCGGGCGCGGCGCTTGCCGTGGCGTTCATCAGGCTCTCGGCGGTGTTCAACAACTCCTGCCGCAGCAAGATCGCCGTCAAGATCGAGGCGCTGCAGCATCTGCCTCTCGCCTCGCCAATATACATCAACGGCGCGCCGGACTACCGCTTCGCTACGTTTTTTGTGGAGTTTCTGGTAATGCTGGCAGCGGTGTTTGTGCTGATGCGCTTCTATTTTGCGCGGCGCAGTCTGCCCATGCGCGGGGGCGAATCGAGCGACGGGCACACCGTGCGGCTCTTCCTTTTGATATTCAGTGCCTCGGAGCTTATTCTCGACAGCACGCGCTATGACTCCAGCTTCATGCACTTCAACGGCTTTGTCAGCATCGTGCAGATGGTCGCGGCGATAACGATTCTCATCATCCTCGTGCACTACAGCCGCGTGTCCATCCGCGTCAACGGGCGCGGCGCGCGCCACTGGGCACTGTGGATAGGGTATTTTCTGTCGCTCGTGTGCGTGGGGGTGAGCGAATACCTTGTGCAGCGCCACGGCGACTGGTACGGCAGGTGCTATTTCTTCATGCTCATCGGCATATGCGTGATGAGCGCGAGCGTGTACACGATGTATCTGAGCTGCTGCGAGCGCAGAACACCGAGAAAATACTGATACTATACAATACGGGACAATACGGGAGAAAAGCAGAATGAAAAGAACAGGCAGGATAATTATCGCGCTCGTCGTGCTGGCGGCGCTGATAGTCGGCGCACTTACGCTATACAATGTATATATGCCCAAGGGTGTCGAGGGCGGCAAGCATATCGACGTTGAGGTCGTCCACGCCGACGGCAGTACGAAGGACTTCGCCATTGACACCGACAGCGAAAGCCTGCGCGGCGCGCTGGAGCAGGAGAAGCTCATTGAGGGCGAGGAGAGCAGCTACGGTCTTTATGTCACGGCAGTTGACGGCGAGAGCGCCGACGACAGTCAGCAGCAGTGGTGGTGCTTCACCAAGGGCGGCGAAATGCTCCCCACCGGCGTGGACGACACGATGATACAAGACGGCGATCATTATGAGATCACCTTTACCACCGGCTGGTAAGCTCACCGCGCGGGAGCTGTGCCTGCTGGCACTGATGGGCGCGATGATGTTTGTGATGCAGGTCGCGCTCTCTCCCATTCGCAACTTCCACATGACCGATGTGCTCATCATTCTCACTGCCATATACTTCGGCTGGCGGGTGATGTACTCGGTGTTCGTGTTCGTGGTGCTGGAGGGGCTGATGTGGGGCTTTGGGCTGTGGGTGGTGTCGTATATGTACCTGTGGCCGATCCTCGCCGCCGTCGCGGTTCTCATGCGGCGCAATGACTCTGCCATTGTCTGGGCGATCGTCGCGGCGCTGCACGGGCTTTTCTTCGGCGCGGGCTGCTCCATCCCGTATCTCTTCATCGGCGGGTGGAGCATGGCGTTTTCCTACTTCATCACGGGCATACCCTTTGATATACGCCACTGCATCGGCAATTTTATCCTCACGCTCGTGCTCTACCGCCCGCTAAAGCGCGCGATGGATGCCGGCGCGCGGCAGATACGGCTCATCGACGAGCGCCGCAGGAGATAAGGAGATAAGGAGATAAGGAGATAAAGCAATATATGCAAAAACAGCACCGACGAACGGTGCTGCTTTTTATCAGGCGCTTTTTCTGTCTTCCTTTTTCTCCTTGCGGCGCGTGTCGGCACGCTCGATGATACGGCGGAAGTGCGAGCCGTTGTGCTCGCCCTCGGCAAGGTGCGGGTACGCGCGGACGATACGCTCGTGAATGACGTTGTGGCGCAGTATGCCGTTTATGCGCGCCTCCAGCTCGCTGCGGCGCTGTGTGCGGCGCTCGTCTCGCTCGTCCTCGCGCTCGCGCAGGGCTGTGTTGATCTCACTGCGCTTTTCAAGCACATCGCGCATTGCCTCCCGGCTCTTTTCCGTCAGCTCCGGGTGGCGCTCCTCGAACGCCTCGCGCTGCTCCTTCACGCGGTCATACCCCTCATAGAGCACCTTTTCCCCCACGGTGTCGGACACGGCGGTCATCATGCGCTCCAGCTCCTCCACTGCCTTGAAGCGGCGCGGCAGCTTCAGCAGCTCCACCAGCGTGATGAGCGCGTCCGCCGCCATTATAGCGGCGAATATCCATATCAGCCACCACCCGACGTTCACCGGGATCGCGTCTATCAGCTTTTGTATGAGCGGGTGTATCACATCCACCACCAGCACGCACGCAAGCCCCCAGATGAGCGAGAACTCAAGGCAGACATAGCCCTTGATGTTGAAAGGGTTGTTTGAATAATCCCACCACTTGTCGTGGAAAAAGCTTTCCATTATAAAGCCGATGATAAACTCCAGTGCCGTCGTCAGCAACATGCTGCCGAAAAACAGCAGCAGAAAGCTCGACTTTACAGGCTCCAGCAGCCCAAGCACCAGCGCCACGCCAAAGCCGTAGATGGGGCAGACGGGACCGCAGAGAAAGCCCCGATTGACGAATATGCCGCGCCGGCAGGCGGCAAAAACCACCTCGGCGCACCAGCCGAGGAACGAATAGATGAAAATGACCCATGCAGTTTCGTAGAAGCTCATTTTTTTCTCTCTTCCTCTTTTATATCTCTTGCTTCAAGCCTGTTCGTTATCGTCCGCTGCATTATAAACACCGTCGGCAGGCTTACCGCGAACGGCACAAAGTACGTCGACGCGCGGTAGAGCACCAGCGCCGCGCTCACGGTGCTCTGCGGCGCAAAGCTGCCGAACAGCAGCGCGAACGCCACATCCAGCGGCCCGAGCCCCGACACCGCCGGCAGTACCCCCGCAATAAGCCATACGAGCGCGCTCAAAAACTCGCCCCGCGCGAGAGCGAGCGGCGGCGCGCCGAGCGCGCGCAGCGCCAGCCACGGCACGGCGAACACCACCGCGAACTTCAGCACATTCAGCGCAATGATCGCCGCAACGCGGCGCTTCTGCGGCAGGAGGAACTGCATCTCGGTATACATCAAATCAATGCTCTCGCGCCAGCCTGCTTTCTTCTCGCCCCATTTCCCCTTGACGGGCAGACGGTCAAGAATTTTATACAGCAGCAGGCGCAGCTTATCCCATGTGCAGAGAAGAACGAGCGCCGTGATGATGGCAAAGCAGACCGCAAACCCCGGCAGGAGATAGCGCATAACGCCCGGCACACTCGCCGAGAGCCATTGAAAATTGAAGATCAGCATGACGAGCGCGATGGTGAACACCGTCGCCTTGTGGAAGATGTACTTGACGGTCATCAGCCCCACCGTGTGCCCCACGTCAAGCCCGTCGGTATAAAGGTATAGGCTTTGCAGGGGGATTGTGGCAATGCTGTTGGAGCAGACCATGCCGAATATCCCCGCCATTGTCAGCTCGAACGCCTCACCGTAGCCGAGCGACGGGACGCGCGAGCGTAAGAGCACCGTGCACATCGCCGTGTCGATAAGCTGATACACCATGCCTGCGCACAGTATCACCGCTACTGTCGCGGACGGGATGCCGGATATGGCATCCATTATCTCCGGCAGCTTGTCGCGGAACACAAAATAGCATATCCCCAGCAGGAGCACCAGTATGGCAATGCTGAGGATATAGCCGCGTTTCTTTCTCGTCATGTCATTCCTTTTCCGTGCGCACGGTCATGAACTCATCCCAGAAGCGCACGGCCTGCTTGTATATGAGCTGCTGCCCGGAGAGATTGGGGTGCATGCCGTCGGCGCAGAGAAACGCCTCCAGCTCCTCCCCGCACGGCGGGAACGGCGCGCGCATATCCAGCAGCAGACAGCCGCGATCCTTTGCCAGCTCCTCCACGGTGTGGCTGAACCCCTCCTGCCAGCGGGATATGGTTTCCACGTCGTTGTTCATCCAGCGCAGTATCGCTGCCTTGTCCAGCCCGCCGCGCGTCACATAGTCCAGATACAGCCGCGAGGACACGGGCGGCAGCGTGCACAGTATCGGCCAGCTTCCGTTTTTATAAACAAGGTCGATCATGTCCTTGTATATCGCGGCGAAGCGCTCCGGCGGAGTGGCGCAGAAATGCTCTCCCTCCGGGGCTGCGGCGACCTCGTCCCAGCGGTAGGCGCTGTCGTTGCCGCCGAACTCTATCACCGTGTAGCTGCCGAGCGGGGCGCGCTCAAGATGCTTTTGCAGCCGAGCCATGCCCTTGTCTATCGTCGAGCCGAACTTTGACTTGTTCTCTATCTCCACACCATGCTCCGCCTCATAAAGGCTCATAAATCGGTGCGCGCGGGTGTACTTGCCGTCCTCAAAACGCACACCCTCAAGTATGGAATCGCCGAAAACCGTGATTTTCATGTTAATTCCCTCCCTGCGGCTCTTCCGCTGTATACTGTGTGCCCTCCACCGTTATCGGCAGACGCACGGTGAAGCATGCGCCCGCGCCCGGTGTGCTGTCCACCGAGATTGCCCCTCCGCTTGTCATGACTATCTTGTTCGCAAGGGCGAGCCCAAGCCCGTTGCCCTCCTCGCGGTGGGAACTGTCCACCTGATAGAACTTTGCGAAAATGCGCTTTTGCTCATCCGGCGCAATGCCGGGTCCCGTGTCCGCGATGGAATATTCCACGCTGTCTCCCTGCTTTTTCAGCCGCATGGTAATCGACCCGCCGTAGGAGTCGAACTTGATGGCGTTGTCGATGAGATTTGACCACACGTGCATCATCAGCCCCTCATACCCGCAGTATTCCACCTCGTCCATCTCTATGTCGAAGTCTATGTTTTTCTCCGTCCACTTGCGCTCAAGCGCGAACACAGACTGGCGTATCTGCTCATCAAGGCGGTAAACGCTCGCCTTGGGGCGGATGCTGTTGTTGTTGACCTTGCTGAGCAGCAATATGTTGCCCACAAGGTCGGATAGGCGCTTGGTGTTAAAGACTATCTTGTCTATATACTGCGCCTGCTGCTCGCGCGGAAGCTCGCTGTCCTGCAGCAATGAGGCGTAGCCCTCTATGGCGTTTATGGGGGTCTTGAACTCGTGCGAGACGTTGGAGACAAAGTCCGTCTGCAATGTCTCCGTCTCGCCCAGTGCCTTGACCATGAGGTTGAAGCTGGCGTAGACATCCTTGACATCGCTTATCGCGCTCTCGCATTCGAGCTGCGTGTTGAAATCCCCGTCGGCGACGCGCTGCATCGCGCTTGCCATGTCCGTCATCGGCTTTATGAAAGCGCGGTTGAGCAGCACGGCGATCACGATGCCGAACAGCACCGCGAATATCAGCATCCTCACGCCCATCGGCATGCCCAGCGACACGTGCCACACATCATTGAGCATATGCACAATGCCGTAGGTCATCATAACGACGGCGATCGCGCCCAGCGTCGCGGCGGCGGAGAACTTGAGCTGAAAATTCGCGTTCAGCCTTCCGTTTTTCCTCCTCATGTCTTTTCCACCTTGTAGCCGAGCCCGCGCATCGTCACTATGCGGAAGTCGCGGTTGTCCTTGAACCTGTCGCGCAGCCGCCCGATGTGCACATCGACCGTGTGGGTGTTCGTCTCGGATTCGTACCCCCATATGTCGTCCATGAGCTGCTGGCGCGTGAAGATGCGCCCGGGGTAGGATGCCATTTTGTACAGCAGCATGAACTCCTTCTGCGGCAGCACCATGCTCTGCCCGTTCGCCGTCACCGTCAGCGAGTCGCACTCCATCACCGTCTCGCCAACGACAAGGCGGCGCTCGTTGATGATCTGCGCACGGCGCAGCAACGCCCCCACGCGCAGCAGAAGCTCGTTGACGTTCACGGGCTTGACCATATAGTCATCCGTGCCGGAGACGAAGCCCTCGCGCATATCGTCAAAGGCATCGCGTGCGGTTATCATCAGCACCGGCGTGTTGTTGCCGGAGGCGCGGATCGTTTTCACCAGCTCGTACCCGTCCATCACGGGCATCATAATGTCGGAGATGATGAGATCGTAATAGCTTGTATCCATTGCCGCGAGCGCGCGCTGACCGTTGTCAACGCCGGTCACGGAATAGCCGTTTTTTATGAGCACGTGGCTGAACAGTTGCCGAAGCTCACTGTCATCCTCTGCTATAAGTATCTTGAACATACATTGCCTCCATCATATAGAGTTATAGGTATCTTATCAACATACGTTAAACTCATATTCAATTATAATTCAACAATCGTTTATTTACAAGGAATTTGCCGCGCAAAAGGACGCGATGTGTTCTCTCACACCGCGTCCGTATACCGCGCCGCGACCGTCAGCGTCACTTCTTCGCCCGTGAAGAGCGCCGCTATCGCATCGCCGCTCTTCGCCCGCCCTTCGAGCAGCAGCTCCGCCGCCGCATCCTCTATGCTCTGCTGCACCGTGCGCCGCAGCGGGCGTGCGCCGAAGGCATCGTCATGCCCCGCGCGGGCGATAAAGCGCACCGTCTCCTCCGGCACGGCGAGCGTCAGCCCCAGCTTTTCAAAGCGCTTTTTCACTCCGTCGAGCAGCGTTTGGGTGATGGCGTACATGTTCTCCTCCGTGAGGCGGTGGAAAACTATCGTCTCGTCGATACGGTTGAGAAACTCCGGGCGGAACGTCGCCTTCAGCTCCGCCATGACCTGCTCGCGCATCTCGCGCTCGCCGTCCCCGTCTCCGCCGGAGAAGCCCAGGCGCGGTCTGCCGTCGGTTATCGCCTTTGCCCCGACGTTTGAGGTCATCACAACGACCGTGTTGCTGAAATCCACGCGCCGTCCGGCGGAGTCCGTGAGGTGTCCGTCGTCCATTATTTGCAGCAGAATGCTCCACACATCCTCGTGCGCTTTCTCTATCTCGTCGAAGAGCACTACCGACCACGGCTTGCGCCGCACCTTTTCCGTGAGCTGTCCGCCGTCCTCGTACCCCACGTATCCCGGCGGAGAGCCGATGAGGCGGCTGACGGTATGCTTCTCCATGTATTCGGACATATCAAGGCGTATCATCGCCCGCTCGTCGCCGTATACCGTCGCGGCGAGCGCGCGGCACAGCTCCGTCTTGCCCACGCCAGTCGGACCGAGGAAGAGAAAGCTGCCCACGGGGCGTGCGGGGTCTTTAAGCCCTACGCGGCTGCGGCGTATCGCCCGCGCCACGGCGGACACCGCCTCGTCCTGCCCGATTATCCGGCGCTTCAGCTCCGTCTCAAGGTTTTTCAGCCGCGTGCTCTCGTCCTTGTCCAGCCCCGTCACGGGTATGTCCGTCCAGCGGGAGACGACCTGCGCCACATCCTCCGGGCGCACCGTCATGTCCGCGCGCGCCGCCACGTGCACCCCTGCCGCCGCCTCGTCGATGAGGTCTATTGCCTTGTCAGGGAGAAAGCGGTCGTTTATATACCGCACGGACAGCTCATACGCCGCCTCTATCGCGCCGTCGGAAATGCTCACACCGTGGTGCGTCTCCAGCGCGCGGCGCAGGCTTTTGAGCATGGCGAGCGTGTGCTCTCTGTCTGGCTCTGCAATGCGCACGGGCTGAAAGCGCCGCTCCAGCGCCGCGTCCTTCTCAATGTGGCGGCGGTATTCCTCAGGGGTCGTCGCGCCGATTATCTGCACCTCGCCACGCCCCAGCGCGGGCTTGAGGATGTTTGCGGCATCTATCGCGCCCTCTGCGCTGCCCGCGCCGATAATGGTGTGCAGCTCGTCAATGAACAGTATCACATCACCCGCGCGCTTGACATCCTTGAGCACCGCTTTAACGCGCTCCTCAAAATCGCCGCGGTACTTTGTCCCCGCGAGCATCGCCGGTATGTCCAGCGACACGATGCGCTTGCGCGCAAGCTCCCCCGGCGCTTCCCCGCGCGCCACGAGCATTGCCAGCCCCTCCGCCACGGCGGTCTTGCCCACGCCCGGCTCACCCACGAGCACGGGGTTGTTTTTCGTCCGGCGGGAGAGGATCTGCACGGCGCGCAGTATTTCGCTCTCGCGCCCGACGACGGGGTCTGTCGCGCCGGAGAGGGCAAGCTCCGTCAGGTCGCGGCTGTACTGGTCAAGTATGCGCGTCTCGGCGCGGCGTATCGTCTGGCGGACGGTGCCGGTTTGCGGCTTGCCTCGGCTCGCGGGCGCGCCGAAGGCATTCATTATGTCGGTGTAAATATCGTTCGCATCCGCGCCCGCGAGCGTGAGCGCGCGCACGCCGCCGCTGTCGCTCTGGCGCAGCACGCCGAGGAGGATATGCTCCGTGCCGATATAGCCCTGCTGCATTGCGGTGGCCTCTGCGGCGGCGCGCTCCACGGCGATGCGCGCCCGCGTCGTCAGTCCCTGTCCGGGCGTACCGGGCGCGCCCGTGCCGTTTATTTCGCCTATCGCGCGGCGCAGCGCGCTCTCGCTTATGCCGCGTCGGTCGAGGATGCGCGCGCCCAACCCCTCATGCTCCATCGTTATCCCCAGCACGAGATGCTCCGTCCCGACAAAGCCGTGCCCAAGGCTGCCAGCCGCAAGGCGCGCGTTCTCTATTGCCAGCTCCGCCCTCTGCGTGAATTGCCCGTTGCTTTTCATATGTGTGTCCTCCTCCCGGCACTCATGCCGCGCCGCTTTTTGTGTTGTGCTTCACATGGATTATCGCCCAAACGCCGCGCCGAATACGGCGAAACCGCGTCCGGGCAGAAAAATTATCCCCAGCTTTCACAGGAATTATATAAGCGCGGAAAAATTTCAATTGATTTTTTGATTTTCTGTGTTACAATGTCCCTTGGAAAGGTCGTCTGTCCGCCCGTGCGGGCAGATGCCAAATATACATACGGAGGAAACACTATGGCTTTTGTTATTACCGACGAGTGCCTGTCCTGCGGCTCTTGCGCAGCTCAGTGCCCTGCTGAAGCGATCGACATGGGTGACCTGCACTACGTTATTGACCAGGACAAGTGCCTGGAGTGCGGTGCCTGCGCGGCTCAGTGCCCTGCTGAGGCGATCGTTCAGGAGTAATTCTGAGACAACACGGGACGGTCTGCGCCGTCCCGTGCGTCTTATATCTCATCTTTTCCGGGGCGGCGCTGCCGTCCCGTTTTCGTATTCACCGTTTGGAGGTTTTTTATATGGCGAAATTCTGCGAGCTGTGGCATGGCGGACCGCGCTTTGCGCAGGCGGAGCATTTCAAGCTCGGCACGGATTGCGTGCTGCTGGCAGACTTCGTGAACACCGCATCCGCGCGGCGCGGGATCGACCTCGGCTGCGCGTCGGGCGCGATCTCGCTGCTGCTGCTCGTGCGCTCGCCGAGGCTGCACATGACCGGGCTGGAGCTTGTGCCGCAGGCGGTGGAGCTTGCGCGCGAAAACATGGCGGAAAATGCGCTGACCGAGCGCGCGGATATGCTCTGCGGCGATATTCGCCGCGTGAGGGAGCTTTTCGCCGCCGGCTCGTTCGAGCTTGCCGCGGCGAATCCGCCGTATTTTCCCGTCGGTCACGGCAAGCCCCCCGCCGATGCCGCGCGCGCCGCGGCGCGGGGGGAGGAAAGCTGCACTCTTGACGATATATGCGCCGCCGCGCAGTGGCTGCTGCGCACGGGCGGCGGCTTCTCTCTCGTCCACCGCCCGGAGCGGCTGGGCGAGGTGTTCGCGCGCATGGGCGCGCACGGCATAGAGCCGAAGCGCCTGCGCTGTGTGCAGCAGCGCGCGGAGAGCGCGCCGTCGCTCGTCCTCGTCGAGGGGCGGCGCGGCGGAAAGCCGGGGCTGAAAATAGAGCCGCCGCTCATTCTCACAACCTCCGACGGGGGGGAATCCGCCGAATACCGGCGTATATATCACCGCATATAATAAAAACCTCATCAATCCCCGCAAGCTTTTGGGGAATTGATGAGGTTTTTGTCAAATCTTTGATTCTAATCAGCCGAGCTCCTGCAGCTTCTTGATGCATTCGGGGCAGACGAATCTTCCCTTGTAAGGGATAATGTCATTCACGCTGTCGCAGAACACGCATGCCGTCTGATACTTGTGAAGAATAATGTCCTCTCCTTCAACATATATCTCTAATGCATCCTTCTCCGCGATGTCGAGTGTGCGGCGCATCTCTATGGGCAGAACAATGCGGCCGAGCTCATCAACCTTACGCACAATACCGGTAGACTTCATTTTTTCTACGCTCCTTTTTTCTTTAAGATTTTTGGCAGCCGTGGCCTCTCTCCTTAGACCAGCTTCACCTATTGACATTATAACATGAAATCTAATCCAGTCAACCATTTTTTCCTATCCTCATCACGAATTAACATTCTATTCATTTTACCGCCATATTTCGACCTCTGAATCAGTCATTTTGCCATGTTGTTTTCTTACATTCTTGCTTTTCTCTTCGTTATTCCCTGCATTACGCTCTTCTTCTCGCCGTCCCCTGACGGCGATGTCCTGCTCAGCGGGGCGCAGGCGGCGGTGGAATTTGTCATCTCCGTCACGGGCAGCCTCTGCTTTTGGAGCGCCGTGATGGAGCTGGCTGAGCGCGCCGGGGCTGCCGATGCGCTCGCGCGCTTTCTGCGCCGACCACTGTGCCGTCTGTTTCCGCACGCGGCGAAGGAGCCGGAGATGATGCAGGCGCTCACGGAGAACGTCACCGCAAACCTCATGGGGCTCGGCAACGCCGCGACCCCTGCGGGAATACGCGCCGCGCAGGGGCTGCAGCGCCTCTCTGCCGACAGCAGCGCCACGGACGAGCTGTGCCTGCTGACGGTCATTAACACCGCCTCGCTCCAGCTTATACCGACGACCGTCGCCGCCGTGCGCGCGTCATGCGGGGCGCAAGCCCCGTTCGACATTCTGCCGGCGGTGTGGCTGTGCTCGCTCGTGTCGCTCGCGGCGGGGCTGGGCGCTGCGGCGCTGCTGAGGAGGGTGTGGAGATGAGCCGCGTGCTCTCGCTGCTGCCGGCGCTCGTCACGGCGGCGGTCGTGCTCGCGGCGGTGGCGAACGGGGTTGATATCATGGGCGCGATGAGCGACGGCGCGCGCCGCGGGCTGAAAACCGCGGCGGACATGCTGCCCGCGCTGACGGTGCTGTTCGCCGCGATATACCTTTTGCGTGCCTCCGCCCTGCCGGAGATGTTCGTGCGCCTCGCCTCGCCGCTGCTGTCGCGCCTCGGCATCCCGGAGGAGACGGCGCTGCTTCTGCTGCTGCGCCCGCTGTCGGGCTCCGGCGCGCTGGGCGCGGCGGCGGAGATAATGCAGCGCTGCGGCGCGGATTCGCTTCCCGGACGCACCGCCGCCGTCATGCTCTCCTCCGGCGAGACGACGTTTTATGTCATTGCCGTGTACTTCGGCGCGGCGCGCGTGCGCTCCGCCCGCTGGGCGATACCGGCCGCGCTTTTCGCCGACGCTGTGAGCTTTGCCGTCGCGGCATGGGTGTGCCGCGCGCTGTGGGGGTAAAGGCAGTCATGCGTCAGATTCCGCCAAAATTTTTGAATTTTGCAACTTGGACTTGTAATATTATAAGAATGCCTGTATAATAACAATGCTTCAAATTTTGAAAGCGAAAGCGCTGCCGCCGTCACGTATTATACGGTATTGCCTTAAATCCCGCGCGCTTTTGCCGCGCGCACATACACGGAGGAAAAAACATGAGCAAATATAAGCGCCGTTACGGCGACCGCAAGGAGGGGCGGCTGCTGCGCTCTCTGCCCGCCTTTGCCAAATTCATGCCCTACATAATGCCCACGCGCAACGATGCCTGCAACCAGTATGAGGAGAGCTTCGAGGTCACGGCGCTCGACCGCCGCCTGCGCCAGCTACGCGTTGCGGGGTACAAGGGCATCGGCATTCTTCATTTCATCATCGCCGCTTACATACGCGGCATATCCATGCTGCCGGGCATCAACCGCTTTGTTGTCGGGCGGCGCGTCTACGCGCGGGATAATATCGAGATCGTTATGACTGTCAAGCGCTCCATCTCCCTCAACGCCACGGAGACGACCATCAAGGTCGTCTTTGAGCCAACGGACACCATCTTTGACGTTTACCGCAAGATGAACGAGAAAATAGACGAGATAAAGACCTCCGAGGGCAACAACAACACCGAGGACGTGGCGGAGTCGCTGTGCAGGGCACCGCGCTTCCTGCTGCGCTTCGCCCTCGCTTTCCTGCGGATGATGGACTACTTTGGCTGGCTGCCGCAGAGCCTTATAGACGCAAGCCCGTTCCACGGCTCGATGATCATCACCGATGTCGGCTCTCTGCGCATAGGACCAATCTTCCACCATATATATAACTTCGGCACGCTGCCGGTGTTCATCGCGTTCGGCTCTAAGCGCCATGCCTACGAGATAGACCGCCACGGTCAGGTCGTTGACCACAAATATGTTGACTGCAAATTCGTCATGGACGAGCGCACCGTCGACGGGCACTATTACGCCCAGTTTTTGCAGGCGATACGCTACCTTTTCCAGCACCCGGAGATCCTCGAAGCACCCCCGACAAAGGTCGTCGAGGACATATACTAAGAAAACAACATGTACTGATAGAATAATAAAAATCACCTGCCGGGCAGTTATTTTCCGGCAGGTGATTTTATTATAGAATAATCATATATACTTAATACTATTGATAGTGCAAGTATTAAATCACTCCAAATCGACATCAACTTCGATAGCGTCGTCGTGGGACACCTCGATGCTGTGCGCGGCGCTGTCATAGACGAGAGATATCTCATACTCCACGCCGTCATCGTCGCGGATAACAAAGTCATACTCGCCGCTGTCCTGAACGGTAACTATGATCTCATCATCAGTCATAGAGAAATTCACCAGTCCGTCGGGAATCTGAACTATTTCATATTCATCAACACCGTAGACGGACAGATGCACGACCTCCTTGGTGCTGCCGCAGGCGGTCAGCGCCAATGCCATCATGAGCACCAGAACAAGCGCAACGATTCTCTTCTTCATTCTGTCATTCTCCTTATAGTAAATAATAATTTTACGGCTCAGACCGAATGCCAAGAGTATATCACGGCGGCGGGAAAAGGTCAATCCTCAACGCACGAACTGCACGTGCCCGTCCAGCCAATCGCCGATTATGCCCACGGCCTTGCCCATCGTGAACGCCGCAAGTATCGTGCCTATGCCAAGACCGTCGAGATGTCCGAGGAAAATGAGCGTCGTCGCGGCGGTCATGGCAAGACAGCTCACATCGAAGATTATCTTCACCTTGGGATAGCCTGCGCCGGTGATCTCCGCCACCTCGCGCGGGAAAAGATCCGTGGGTATGATAGGCAGGAGGCAGCGGTTGGAGACGGCAATGCCGAAGCTGATGAGCAGATAGCTGACGATAAAATACAGCACCCGCCATGAGAGCGCAGTCGGCAGAATGCCTATCCACAGCTCGTGAACGTCTATCATTTCGCCGAACACGAAGCCCACGACGAAGCTGAACAGATACGACGGCACAAAGCGCCGGCGCATCACCATCAGGCTCAGCACCAGCAGCCCTTGAAAGATATACGTCCATGTGCCGAGCGTGAGCGCGGGCAGCACCTCCGACATGGCAAATGGCACACTGGATATTGCCGAGATCCCGGAGCCGGAATACAGCATCAGCACCACGCCGAAGCTGTTTATCACCACCGCCAGCAAAAGTGCCGGCTCTCCCCGACACACGAGCTTTTCTCCGTCGATTGCCTTTTCTTCCATTGCATATTCCTCCAATCACACAATACAAAGCAGCACCGCGCAGTACGCCGTCGGCATCCGTCGGCATTATGCAGTGCTGCTCTTTGTTTTATACTATCTTATACGTTTTATATGTTCTTTTTTGTTTATTCCGCCGCTTCGTCCGCGATGATGTTCACGGTGACGCTTGTGCCGTCGAGCGCGCGCTTCACGGCGCTCTCCATGGCGGCGTCTATGTTGACCGTGGTAAGCGCGGGAAGCTCCCGCAGCTCCGTCCAGTCGAGCGTCTCGCCGGTGGATATGAGCGTGAGCGTCGTCAGTGCGTCAAAGTCCGCTATATTCGCCGTCGAGTCGAGCGTGCAGCGCGTGAAGGACAGACTTGTCACCGCCGTCTCCTTGTCCAAGCTTCTGAAGAAGCTGCCGCGCAGATCACAGTCGGTAAAGGAAAGCTCCGTCAGCGCGCTCATGCGCAGCACGGTTTTCATCTCCGCCGTCGTGCAGTTGGCGAGCGACACCGAGGTCAGCTTCGTCAGGGGCTTTAGCACAGTGAGATCTGTCACCGACGCGCTGTCAAGCTCCAGCAGGCGCAGATCAAGGCACTGACGTATATCGCCCAAGTCCGCCACTGGGCAGCCCGACGCGCGCAGCTCTCTCAGCTTCGTCAGCCGCCCCACGCCCTCCAATGAGGTCACGCGGCAGCCGCCTATGTCCAAATACTGCACGCCGAGCGCAGGCACGGTGGCAAGGGACGAAATGCTCTGACCGCTTATGCGCAGGGTTTTCAGCCCCGTGAAGTATTGCAGGTCGCTCAAATCGCGTATCTCCGCGCCCTCCTGCGGCAGACTGTGCGCGCCGCCCGTCTCCGCATCTCCGAAGTAATAGCTCTCGCCCGTTATGCTCAGCTCCGTGAGCGAAGCAAGGTCGGACACATAGATGTCCCCCTCGGCGATGCCCGTATACTCGCGCGCGATGCTCTCAAACGCGGCGCTTGAAAACTCCGCCTTTGTCGAGGCGGAAAGCGTCTCGGTTTGCTGCGTGTTCAGCTTTATCATCACGCGCTCGGTCAGACCCGTGAAGTGCCCGATTATGCCCAGCGTCACCGCTGCCGCAAAAATCAGCACTGCCAGCACCAGCGCCGTTATGCGCCCCGCCGTCCATTTTTTCTTCTTTTTCTTTTCCGGCTCGGCGGTGGGCTTCGCCTCGGCAGGCTCAGCGGGCGTTTCCCGCTCGGCGCGCTCGCGTGCCTTGCGTCTTGCCTCACAGCGCTCCTCGCGCTCCGCCTCCCGCTCTTCACGGCGGCGCTTATTCTCCGCCCGCTTATTCTCGCGTGCCGTGGCGGGCGGCGGCTCCGGCGCGGCTGCCGCCGGACTTTCGTCCGGCTCTCCCGTGTCGGCAAAGCCCTCGGAGTTCAGCAGCGGCGCGGAATACAGCCGCTCGAAAAACTGCTTTTCCTGCATGGTGTACTTCATCAGGGCAAAGATGTTGCCTATCTGCATCTCCATGCCGGGGGTCATCTCCGTCTCCTCAAGGAAAATGTTGATGACCTTGATGCGCTTCATCAGCGCATAGTGCATTTCGCGCCGGCAGTTGTCGGACTTCATGTACGCCTTGGATATGAACGCAAGCATGAGATGCGCGCCCTGAAGATGCTCGGCGATACACTCCGGCCATTCGCTGCCGACCTCTATGCCCTCGTCGTACCACAGCCGATAGCCCCTGTCGTGCATGTCGGTGATGACCCGCATCACGTCCTTGGAGTCGGCATGGGCGTAGCTGACGAATATATAGGGCTTGCCGCCCTCATACGGTGTAAAATAATTCAAGCTCTCTCTACCTCTTCTCTTCTCTTCCCTGCTCCTTTTTCCCCGCTGCGCGGGCGCGCTCCGCCGCCTGCTCTGCCGCCGCGAGAAGCGCCTCGGCATCCTCCAGCAGCACCCTGCCCGCCGCCGTCAGCTCCTCCACGCGGTTGCGGCGCACAAGAAGCTGCACGCCCAGCTCCCGCTCAAGCGAGGAGACGGCACGGCTGACCGTGGAGTGGCTGATGTACTTCTCCCGTGCCGCCTCGCTGTAGCTTTTCCGCCGCGCAACGGCGACGAATATGGCAAGCGCATTAAGCTCCATGTCAATAGTTGAACATATGCGGCAGTAGCTGCGAGAGCTTATAGCTGACATAACGCTCGCCCGCCTTGGCGCACAGCACCTCCAGCTCCGGCGAAAATTCGGCAAGAAACTGCCGGCATGCGCCGCACGGAGTCGGCCAGTTCTCTCCGTCGGCATAGATGGCGAGGCGGCGGAAAGCGCGGTGCCCCTCGCTGACCGCCTTGACGCAGGCGGTGCGCTCGGCGCAGATGGTGCTGCCGAGGGCGGCGTTTTCCACGTTGCAGCCGGTGAACACCGTGCCGTCGTCGCATTCCAGCGCCGCGCCGACGGAAAAGCGGGAATAGGGAACATAGGCGTTCATCGACGCTTTTTTTGCCAGGGACACAAGCTCTCTGTCAGTCATAGTAAAATTCTCCCTCTGTTTTATTTGTTGTAATAATACCCTCGGTTAACAAGAGCATACACGCCTGACAGCGTGCCTTTCCGGCGCTTGCCCTTTTCGCCTTGATGGGTTACGACACATCTGCGCCTCAAAAGCCCAAAATCACTCGAAAATACATCGCTGTTAGGTGCAGAGCAGTTTTGCCGGAGCAGAAAAGCGGTCAGACGACGAAAAGACCGCAGGCAATACTTTGTGTATTGGCAAGGTTTTTGAGGATGTATGGACGCTTTTCCGCCCGTCAAAACCGTGTGTGTCCTTGTCAACCGAGGGTAAATTTTAAGAACGGAATTAAAACCGCCGCGTCAGCTCTCGACAAATTCCCAATTGATGAAGTTGTAGAGCGGGTTGCCGAGATTGGCATCTATGCCCTTGACGATGCCGCGGTGGCAGATTATCTGCTGCTTTTCAAAGCCGATGGGTATGAGCATGGCGTTGAGACTCACCAGCTCCGCGAGCTGCTGATACGCCGCCGCACGCTCCATATCCGTCGCGGCGAGATACGCCTTTATGTACTGCTCATAGCTGATGTCGGTGGAGTTGGAGTAATTGAGGTTGGAGCTCTCGTTGTCCTTGGAACGCACCTGCAGCAATTCCGTAAGGTCAAAATTGTTGCGCAGGCGGATCTCACCGTAATAGAGGTCGTAATTGCCCTCCTCTATCGCCGTCATATACTCGTCCCATGTCAGCTCCGACACGTTGACCGTGATGCCGATGGAGTCCATATCCTCGGCAAAGCGGCGCACAACGCCGGTCTTTGCCGAGCTGTCCGAGCAGACCACGAAGTTCAGCTCTATCTTCTGCGGCGAGCCGGACATATACTCCAGCCGCCCGTCCTCATCGTAGTCCCTTACGCCCGCGTTGTCAAGCACGGCAAGGCAAGTTGCAAGGTCATAGCTCAAAGAATTTGCAAGCTCGTCCGGGTAAATGTCACAGGTGGGGTACATCGCCACGGGCGAGGCGACGGCGTTGCCGTGCAGCAGCGTCACAAGGTTCTCCCGGTCAAACGCGAAGTTGAGCGCATAGCGGAAGTTGCTGTACCTGCCGAGCGTGCCCGCCTCGTTGATGACGACATAGTGCATGTTCGTCGTGGCATAGCTGTGTATCTCGTTCGTGTCGGCATAGCCGAGGTTGGTGTAGCTCGACGGGTCGTTTATGACCACATCGATCAGCGAGGATTCAAACGCGTCCAGCGCGCTCTGCGCGTCGGTGTATTCCTTTATGTATATAACGTCAAGCGGGTGCGAGATGTTCTCGTCATGCGTCACCTGCACGCCGATGGTGTCGTCATCGCCGCCGTCCTCCGCCGTCACTTCGATGGGATAGCCGATGTACCCCTCATAGGCAAGCAGTTGGGTGTGATCCTCATTATACATATACGGTCCGCTGCCCCCGGGGTAATCGTCGCCGTACGTGCCGTACTGTACCACCGGAATGTTCAAAAGCTTTGGAAGCTGCGAATCGCCGATGCCGAGGGAGACATAGAGCGTATACTCGTCATACGATGCGCCCTGATAGCTGGCAAAGCGCCCCTTGAAGCGATCGGAGGTGACGGCACGGTCGAGCGAGTAGCGCAGATCCTTTGCCGTGACGGGCGTGCCGTCATGAAAGGTGTGCCCCTGGTCGACGGTAAATGTCCAATATGTATAATCCTCGTTCGCCGACCAGTCGATGATGAGGTTTTTGATGATGTTGAAGTCGTTGTCGACCTCCAGCATATTCTCGTACACGAGCGCGCAGATAAGCTGGTTGGAGCGGTTTGTGGCGATAAGCGGGTTAAAGCTGCGCTGGGAGTTGGAGTTGAGGGAAAACACATCGTCCTCCGCCGCTCTCGGCTCAATATCCTTGCCGCCGGAGGAGGTCGGAATGGTGTCATAGGTCAGCGACGTGCCGGACGCGCCGCACGCGGCACAGCCGAAAAGCAGTGCCAGCGCACACGCGGCGCACAGCATTTTCTTTATGCTATTTTTCATTCGCATCCCTCCCGCTTATTCCAGCACTATCGCCGCCGCGAGGCTGCCGCGCTGCTGCCCGTGCCTCTGCGTATATCGGTGCGACCAGTATTTTTCATGGCTGCACACCGTGCACTCTTCCGACACGTCGATATTCTCCTCAGGTATGCCGAGCTGCATGAGCCGCCGGGCGTTCGCCGCGCGCAGGTCCACAAGATACTTCCCGTCCTCCCGCCGCTCGAACAGCCCTGCCGTGTCGCCGGAGAGGTATTTTTCTATCGCGGCGGGCACATCGCCGTCCGTTTCAAAGCAGCAGCGCCCTATCGCCGCGCCCATCGCCGCGCAGATATCGTTCTTCTCCGCGCCGAGGGCAAGCATTTTCTCCACCGTCACGCCGAGTATATCCGCGACCGAGCTGCGCCAGCCGCAGTGCACCGCCGCGATGACCCCGTGCCGCACATCACACAGCAGCGCCGGAACGCAGTCGGCAACGAAGCACATTATCGGCAGCCCACGCTCCGCCGTGACAAGACCGTCCGCGTCATACGGCGTGCGCGTGCCGAGCACGTGCCTGTCGGCACTTGAGGCGATGCGCACCTCATTGCCGTGCACCTGCCGCGCCACGGCGCAGTCATTGCCGCCCGCACCCATGAGCGCGGCGACGCGGCGGAAGTTCTCCTCCACATTCGTCTGCGCATCGCCCCTGCCGGAGCCGAGGTTGAGCGAGGCAAAGTCCCCCTCGCTCACGCCGCCATAGCGTGTGGTGAACGCATGGCGCGCGGCGATGAGCGTGGAGCGCATATATACAAGTCCGTTTTTGTTTTCTTCAATAAATGACATAGTTTTCCTTTATTCGTTGCGCCCGCAGCATTCCTTGTATTTCAGCCGTCTGCTGCCGTCGGGCTTCATCTTGCCGCAGGGGCAGGGGTCGTTGCGTCCGGGCTTCGGCGCTTTCTTGACCGGCTTTTTCTTCTCCGGCTCACCGCCGGCACTCGCGGAGGCGTTCTTCGCCACTGCCTTGCGCTCCACGAGCTGCGCCGCGCGTATCTGCACGGTGTAGAGGCGGCGCACCGTCTCCTCGCGGATGCCGTGCACCATGCCCTCAAACATCTCGTAGCCCTCCTGCTTGTACGCATCTATGGGCTTGACCGAGCCGTACCCGCGCAGACCTATCCCGCGCTTGAGCTCGCTCATCGCGTCGATATGATCCATCCAGTATTCGTCCACGACGCGCAGCATTATCACACGCTCTATCTCGCGCATGAGCGGCACGCCGTTGGCGTTCAGACCGAATGCTTTCTCGCGCAGGGCGTAGACCTTTTCCGCCAGTTCCTGCACGCGCGCGGTGACCGCCTCCGGCTTTGCAAAGCCGCCGAAGTCCTCTATCTTCAGCGCGCCGTGCGGCAGGAACAGCTTTTCAAACGGCTGCAAGGCGCTGTCAAGCTGCTGCTGGCTCTCCGCCGCCGCACCGCCGAGCCCGTCGAGCACTGTGGAGCTCACAAACTCCCTCACCATGCCCAGTATCTGCTCGTGTATATCCTCCCCGTCGAGCACCTTGCGCCGCTCGCCGTAGATTATGCCGCGCTGCTTGTTCATCACATCGTCATACTCCAGCACACTCTTGCGTGTCTGGAAGTTGCGGCTTTCGACGGTTTTCTGCGCCTGCTCTATCGCGCCGGAGAGCATCTTGTGGTCGAGCGGGGTGTCCTCGTCGACGTTGAGCGCCTCCATCATGCCCATGATGCGCTCAGAGCCGAAAAGGCGCATTATGTCGTCCGTCATTGCAAGGAAGAAGCGGCTCTCGCCGGGGTCGCCCTGACGGCCGGCGCGGCCGCGCAGCTGGTTGTCAATGCGGCGTGATTCGTGCCGCTCCGTGCCGAGAATGAACAGACCGCCAGCCGCCCTGACCTTTTCAGCCTCCTCCTGCGTGACCGCCCTGTGCGCCGCCATGCGCTCGGTAAACATCTCACGCGCGCGGAGAATGTCCTCATTGTCCGTGTCGGCGTAGCCTGTCGCCTCGGCAATAACGGCATCGTCGAACCCCACCTTTCTCAAATCGGTCTTGGCAAGGAACTCCGCATTGCCGCCGAGCACTATGTCCGTGCCGCGTCCTGCCATGTTTGTCGCTATCGTCACCGCGCCCAGCTTGCCCGCCTGCGCGACGATCTCCGCCTCTTTTTCGTGGTACTTCGCGTTGAGCACCGTGTGCGGTATGCCGCGCCGCTTGAGGAGGGAGGCGATATATTCGCTCTTTTCTATAGACACCGTACCCACGAGCACCGGCTGTCCCTTTTCGTGGCAGGCGACTATCTGCTCTATAATGGCGCGGTTTTTGCCCGCCTCGTTTTTATATACAACATCGGGGTTGTCTATGCGGATGACGGGCTTGTTTGTGGGTATCTCGATAATATCGAGCTTGTATATCGCTTCAAACTCCTCGCTCTCGGTGACGGCGGTGCCCGTCATGCCGGAGAGCTTGCCGTAGAGGCGGAAGTAATTCTGGAACGTGATGGTGGCAAGGGTCTTGTTCTCTTTTTGAACATCCACGTGCTCCTTTGCCTCTATCGCCTGATGCAGCCCCTCGGAGTAGCGCCGTCCGAGCATCAAGCGCCCCGTGAACTCGTCCACGATGATTATCTCGCCGTCCTTGACGATGTAGTCAATGTCGCGCTTCATGATGCCGTGCGCCTTGAGCGCCTGATTGATATGGTGGGCGAGCGTGGCGTTTTCAATGTCGGCAAGATTTTGCAGCCCGAACGCCTGCTCCGCCTTTTCAACGCCGCGCGCAGTGAGTGTGGCGGTCTTTGCCTTCTCGTCCACCACGTAATCCGCGTCGAGATCCTCGCTCTCCTCCTCCTTCTCGTCCACCGTGGCGTATACAACCTTTTTCAGCCGGCGCACAAAGTCGTCCGCCTGACGGTAGAGGTCGGTGCTCTCGTCGCCCTGACCTGAGATGATGAGCGGCGTTCTCGCCTCGTCTATCAAGATGGAGTCCACCTCGTCCACAATGGCGAAAGCGTGCCCGCGCTGCACCATCTGCTCCTTATAGAGCGCCATGTTGTCGCGCAGATAGTCAAAGCCCATCTCGTTGTTCGTGCCGTAGGTAATGTCGCAGTTATATGCCGCGCGGCGCTCGTCGGGTGTGAGATCGTGCACGATGAGCCCCACGGAGAGCCCCATGAAGCGGTGCACCTTGCCCATCCACTCGCTGTCGCGCTTGGCGAGGTAGTCGTTGACCGTGACGATGTGCACGCCCTCGCCCGTCAGTGCGTTGAGGTACGCGGGCAGCACGGCGACAAGGGTCTTGCCCTCGCCGGTCTTCATTTCGGCGATGCGCCCCTGATGCAGCACTATCCCGCCGATGAGCTGCACCCTAAACGGCTTCATCCCCAGCACGCGCCACGCCGCCTCGCGCACGGCGGCGAACGCCTCCGGCAGTATGTCGTCCGTCGTCTCGCCGTCGGCAAGGCGCGCCTTGAACTCGTCCGTTTTGGCGCGAAGCTCCGCATCCGTCAGCGCGGCATACTCGCCGTCCAGCTTTTCTATCGCGTCTGCGATAGGGTAAATTCTTTTCAGCTCCCTGTCGGAGTAGCTGCCGAATAATTTATCAAATAATCCCATGATAATGACCTTTCGTGAATGCAATCGTTTATAGCTATACAGTATATTATTATAGCACAAGTTTGTGAATAAAAAAAGCATAATTTTGTTGTGTTTGCATCTTCCGTGTGATAAAATATGATTTCGTAAAATCATATGGCAATACCGCATAATGCGGCAAGGATAGCTGGCGAGAGAATTTGTGTTCTGATGACGGCACTTTTTCGCAGGAATACTTTGTGTATTTCGGGAAACTCGGAATAAATGCGTCAGATGGATAAGCGAGAGAATTTTTTGACTGATGAAATGAGATTTTTGCAGAAATACTTTGTGTATTTCAAAAAAAGCTCATAAAATCAGGCGGAAAATTATCCGCTTAGACGCTGACAGGCATTTATTCAGAGTTTCCCTTGAGAAAGTGACTAAATCAGAGCGCAAATTATCCGTCAGATGCCGCAGACGTATTGTGCGGTGTTGCCTATAGATTAAAATGGGGAGAATAGGGATTTTATGAGTGCTCTTGGCTTTGACAACGACAAATATGTGAAGCTTCAATCGCAGAACATCCGCAGCAGGATATCAAAATTCGGCGGCAAGCTGTATCTTGAGTTCGGCGGCAAGCTCTTTGACGACTATCACGCCTCGCGCGTGCTGCCGGGCTTCCACCCCGACAGCAAGGTGCGTATGCTCCTTGAGATGCGCGACGTGGCGGAAATCGTCATTGCCATCTCCGCCGATGATATTGAGCGCAGCAAGCACCGCGGTGACCTCGGCATCACCTATGACGAGGATACCCTGCGCCTCATCGACGCATTTCGCGGCATAGGGCTGTATTTCGGCAGCGTCGTCATCACACACTTTCGCGGGCAGCCCGTGGCGGAGCAGTTTCAAAAGCGTCTGGAGAGCCTCGGCATTCGCGTCTACCGTCACTACATAATCCCCGACTATCCCCAGAATGTCCCCCTCATCGTCTCCGATGACGGCTTCGGCAGGAATGATTATATAGAGACCTCGCGCTCCCTCATCGTTGTCACCGCACCCGGCCCCGGCAGCGGCAAAATGGCGACCTGTCTCAGCCAGCTCTACCATGAGCACAAGCACGGTGTCAACGCGGGCTATGCCAAGTTTGAGACCTTCCCCGTGTGGAACCTTCCGCTCAAGCACCCGGTCAACCTCGCCTATGAGGCGGCGACCGCCGACCTTGACGATGTGAACATGATCGACCCCTTCCATCTCGAAGCCTACGGGCAGACCACGGTCAACTACAACCGCGATGTGGAGATATTCCCCGTGCTTGAGGCGATGTTCAAGCGCATCTACGGCGAGAGCCCCTACAAGAGCCCCACGGACATGGGCGTGAACATGATAGGCTACTGCATTTCCGACGATGCGGTGTGCTGCGCTGCGGCAAAGCAGGAGATCATCCGCCGTTACTATGCGGCGGCGTGCGCGGTGCATCAGGGACTGAGCGAGGTAAGCGAGGCGCGGCGCATTGAGCTTATCATGAGCACTGCCAACATTTCCTCGGACGACCGCCCCGTCGTCGCAGCGGCGCTGGCACGTGCGGAGGCGACGGGCGCACCGGCTGTGTCCATTGAGCTGCCCGACGGCAGGATAATCACCGGCAAGACCTCATCCCTGCTCGGTCCGGCATCCGCGTGCCTGATGAACACGCTGAAAGCGCTCGCCGGGATAGACAAGAAAATGCTGCTCATTCCGCCGAGCATTATAGAGCCCATACAGCACCTCAAGGTTGAGCACATGGGCAATCACAACCCCCGCCTGCACACGGACGAGCTTTTGATAGCGCTGTCCATCTGCGCGGTCACAAACCCCATCGCGGGCTACGCCATCGACCAGCTTGATAAGCTGCGCGGCTGCGAGGCACACTCCACGGTCATTCTGTCCCACGTTGATCTCGACCAGTTCAAGAAGCTCGGCATAAACATGACCTGTGAGCCGCGCTATCAGGTGAAAAAGCTGTATCATAAGTAAGCAGCAGGAGGAAGAAAATGCTCGTTCAGCTCGTTGCCGTGCTGAACTAATGCTGCAACAGCAGTGGCTGGTAAGACATAATCATTTTAACACTATCAGATTATAAGAAAGATGCAGCCGAGTATTTTCGTTTGGTTGCCTCTTTCTTTTTGGTGAGAATTTTTCCCTTACCCGATTTTTACGCGCTTGACGAGGCGAGGCGAAAAATGTATAATAACATGATTTATTATGCACGGAGGCGGCTGATGAGAAAATTCACGGGCGCATTCAAATTATACACTCGCGTCGGCGCGGTGCTTGCCTCGGCAATGCTCGCGATGCTGTGCACGGCGTGCGGCAGCACTGCCGCGGTGGAGAGTGCGGGCACGCCCGCGCCCATTGCGCCGGAGGTCAGCGAGTACGCCGGACGGCTCGTCATATCCGAGGTCATGGCGAAAAACACCGCCTCGGTCATGGACAACACCGGCGCGTTCCCCGACTGGATAGAGATAGCAAACGTGTCCGACGCGCCTGTCGCTTTGACGGGCTTTACGCTCGCCGACGGCGAGGACGAGGACGGCTGGGTGCTGCCGATGTACTCCATCGCGCCGGGTGAGTATCTCGTGATATACGCCGACGGAACGGATGACCCCGGTGTACCAATGCACACTGATTTCTCCCTCTCCAAGGGGGAGACGGTATATCTGCGCGATGCGCACGGCTCGCTCATAGACAGGGCGGAGTGCACGGTCGGGAAAGCCGGGCTTGCCCTTGCGCGCAATGACGAGGGCGAGTGGGCGGAGACTTATTGGTGCACACCCGGCTATGAGAACACACGCGAGGGGTACGACGCATGGCAGGAGAGTCTTGCCGCACCCGCCACCCTTGTGATAAGCGAGGCTGTCACCGCGAACACCGCCACGGCGGAGCAGAAAAACCTCGGCTATTGCGACTGGGTGGAGATCAAAAACATCTCCGCCGCGCCGGTGTCGCTGGGGGATTACTGCCTTTCCGACGACGATGCGGCGCTCAGTCTCTGGTCATTCCCTGACATGACGCTCGCCGTGGGTGAGAGCGTGACAGTTATCTGTGACAAGTCCGACGGTGACACGGACGTGGGGTATCTCCATGCACCGTTTGAGCTGAGCGCTGACGGGGAGAGCCTGTATCTCACGCGCAGCGGGGAAATTGCGGACTATGTTTTTCTCCATGACATTCCCGTAAACGGCAGCATGGGGCGCATGGACGGGGAGAACGGATGGTTCTACTTCGCCGCCGCAGATCCCGGCGCGGAAAAGGCTGGCGGGATGAGGCGCGTTTCCGCCGCGCCCGTATGCACCTCCGGCGACGGGGTATATGACGGCGTGACGGCGGTGGACGCAGTGCTCGAAGCCGCGCCCGGCGCAAGCATATACTATACGCTCGACGGCTCTGCCCCAACAGAGGCGGGCACGGCGTACACCGGCGCGCTGTCGCTCGGCTCTACCACGGTCGTGCGTGCGCTCGCGGTCGAGCCGGGGGCGCTCCCCAGCCGTGCGGCGACGTACAGCTTCATCATAAACGAGGGGCACACCCTGCCCGTCGTCAGCCTTGTATCCGACGACCCGTCGGCGTTCGGACTGATGTACGGCGGCGGGAAAAAGAATATAGAGCTTGCGGGCAATCTCGCGTTCTATGACGGGGAGGACGGCTTTTCGATCCCCTGCGGCATAGATATGCACGGCGAGACAAGCCTCGCCATGCCCAAGAAAAACATGGGCATACATTTTCGCGGGCAGTACGGCGAGAGTGAGCTGTACTATGACCTCTTCTCCGGCGGGGTGACGAGCTTTAAGGCGCTTATACTGCGCGCGGGTCAGGATCAGAATGCCAGCGTTATCCGCAATGAGCTTTTGGAAAACCTCTGCCTGCAATATTCCGACAATGTGCCCACCCAGCGCAGCCGCTACTGCGTGCTGTACGTAAACGGGGAGTATAAGGGCATATACGCACTGATGGAAAAGGTCAACGAGCAGCACTACGCCCGCCTCATGGGCGTTTCGCGCGACAGCGTGACCGTGATGAAGGCTTGGGCAAACCCGCAAAGCGAATATTATGAAACGGTTATCCGCTTTGCGCAGGAAAACGACCTGACGGACGCGAAAAATTATGCGCGCTTTTGCGATATTGTGGACATAGACAGCCTTATAGACTGGATGATAATAGAAGGGTATTCGGCAAATACCGACCTTGCCACCGGCAATCTCCGCTATGCGCGATCCACCGAGGGCGACGGGAAGTGGCGCTTCATGCTCTACGATATGGACGCGACGCTTCGCGCCTCCGGCAGCATCTTCGGCAATGTTTTGAAGCCCGCGAGCACGCAGAGCGCCGTGTTCATCACGCAGCTCATCAACAATTCGGATTTCCGCGAGCGCTTTCTCACGCGCGCGGGGGAGGTGCTCGCAACGACGCTCTCCAACGAGAATGTCGACGCGGAGATCGTGCGCCTTGCCGCGCAGATAGATCCGGAGATCGCGCGCGACTGCGTGTTCAACAAAACAACGCCGGAGCGCTGGCGCGCCGCCGTGGACGAGCTGCGCGCGACGATAAGCGAGCGCGACTGGAACGCGAGGTGCGTTTCGGCGATAGCGCAGTACATGAAGCTCGGCGCGGAGGAGATACAGCGGTATTTCGGCGCGTAACGGCACTGCGCACGGGAGAGAGGAGCGGATGAAAGTGAAGGAGACACAGCTCACCTTCAAGCGCTATGAAAAGAAATATCTGCTCACGGCGGCACAGTATGAGCGCATACGCGCGCGGCTCGACGCTTACATAGAGCCGGACGAGTTTTTCAGCAGCACGGTCTGCTCACTTTACTACGACACCGGGGATTTTGAGCTTATCCGCCGCTCCATCGATGCGCCGGTGTACAAGGAGAAGCTGCGCGTGCGCGCATATAACGTCCCCGCGCCGGACGGTGCGGTGTTCGTGGAGCTGAAGAAGAAATTCAAGGGTGTGGTGTACAAGCGCCGCGTCATGATGGCGGCAGATGCCGCCGCGCGCTATCTCGCCGGGGAAATACCCGCCCCGGACGACAGCCAGATGTTTCGGGAGCTCGACTGGTTTCTACGCACGAACGACGTGTGCCCGCGCGTGTTTATAGCGTGCGACCGCGAGGCGTACCGCGCAAAGGACGACGGGGAGCTGCGCATAACGTTTGACCGCAGCATCCGCTGGCGCGACACGGCGCTCGACCTCACGCTCGGCGACTGCGGGGAGGAGCTTCTGGACGCGGGACAGGTGCTCATGGAGATAAAGATACCTGAGGCTGCACCGCTGTGGCTGGCGCATATGCTCAGCGAGGACGGGCTTTTCCCACAGGGCTTTTCAAAATACGGCACGTGCTACAAGACTAATCTCATAAAGGGAGTAATGCTCAATGTTTAACAGCATAATCGCATCGCCCATAACGCTTACGCAGTTTCTCGTGTGCATGATCACGGCGCTGGTGCTGGGCGTGCTCGCCTCGTGTGTGTTCACGTTCAGAAATACGCACACGGGCTCTCTCGCCGTGGCGCTGGCGCTGCTGCCGTGCGTGGTGGCGATGGTGATAATGATGGTCAACGGCAATGTCGGCGCGGGGCTCGCCGTGGCAGGGACGTTCGCGTTGGTGCGCTTTCGCTCCGCGCCCGGCACGGCGCGGGAGATAACGGGGCTGTTCTTCTCCGTTGCGCTGGGGCTTGCGTGCGGCATGGGCTACGTGGGGCTGGCGGCGGTGTTCTTTGTGCTGTTCTCCGCGGCGCTTCTGGCGCTGGGCGCGCTGCACTTCGGTGAGCGCGGCGGCGCGCGCATGCTCAAGATAACCATACCTGAAAACCTCGACTATGAGGAGCTTTTTGACGATCTGTTTGAAAAATACACGCGCAGTCATGAGCTCGTGCGCGTGCGCACGACGAATATGGGCACGCTCTTTGAGCTGACGTACCTCGTCTCGCTCAAGGGCGAAAACGTCACGAAGGAGTTCATCGACGCGATCCGCTGCCGCAACGGCAACCTCAACATCATCTGCGGGCGCGAGAACGACCGGGAGTTGATGTGACAACAGACCGCGCAGTGCACTCTGCACCGCGCGGATTTGTATGTATATAAATGTATATGCTGATTTATCCCCAGAGAGATGTGAGCATGGGAATGACCTGCTTTTTGCGGCTCATCACGCCGGGGAGGAACACGCAGTTGTCCTTCGGCGCAACGGAAAACGCCTGCTGCACCTCATCCTCCGCGCCGATGTAGAGCAGATACGACCCCTCAAGCTGCACATCGGTTATCATCAGTATTACGCAGTCAAAGTCCAAATCCTTTTTGAGCTTCGCCATCATGGTCAGAAACTCCTCCTGCCGCGTGAGCAGATGAGCAGCATCTATACAGATGATCTGGCTGACACCGAGGTTTTTCTCGGCAATGTGGAACTGCTTATAGTCGGTCTTGAACAGCTCGTCGGCGGGCTTGTCGTCCGCGCCGGAGACGGAGTACAGCTCGCGCCCCAGCTCGTTGAGGTCGATCTTCGCGATTCGGGCAAGACGCTCCGCCATGGCGATGTCGCGCTTCGTGCAGGTGGGCGACTTAAACATGACCGTGTCGGACAGTATTGCCGCCGCCATCAGCCCCGCCATGCGCGGCGAGGGTGTCACGCCGTGCTCCTGATACATGGCGGTGATGATGGTATTGGTGCTGCCGACGGGTTCATTGCGCACGGATATGGGCTGGCGCGTCTGAATATCGGCGAGACGGTGGTGGTCGATTATCTCCAGTATCTCCACCTGATCCAGCCCTATGACGGACTGCGCCGCCTCGTTGTGGTCGACAAGTACAACGCGCTTGCACCGCGGGTTCAACATATGGAAGCGCGAGAGCGTGCCGACGACGTGCTCATCGCCGTCAAGCACGGGATAGCAGCGGTAACGGCTTTTCAAAAGCTCCTCCCGCACATCGTCGAGCACGTCGTCAAGGTGGAAGCAGACGATGTTGCTCGTCGTCTTGCAGACGCGGTTGATGGGTATCGCCTGAAATATGAGGCGGGAGACCTGGCGCGCGGTGAGCGGCGTGGAAATGATGCAGGTGGGCTTGTCGCAGTCGACAAGCTCCTGGCTGATGTCCGCCTGACAGATGATCAGGCAGTTGACCCCGTGTTCCAGCGCGTTGGTTATCACCTCTCGCTGATCGCCGCAGATGAGGATAGTCTCCGGGCTTATCAGCGCAAGATCGTCGAACGACTGCGGCAGGGCAATGGTGACATCGCCGGATATCGTCTCCACAAGATTGCTGTATTCGTTGACGAGCCGCCCCTCCAGCACGCTCAGAAGATTAAAGACAGGAAGCTCGTCCACATGGTTGGAATATATCGTCTCCATGTCATACGTGGCAATGTCGCCCGCAGAGAGCATACCGTAGAGCGAGCCGTCGTCATTGACGATGGGCATAGTGGTGATCTTGCCCTCGCGCATAGTCTGCCATGCAAAGTCCATCGTCACCGTGCTGTTCAGCTCCGGCGGACGGTCAAAGTCGAGGTCGCGCACCTGCGTGCGCATGCTCTTGACATACTCCGGCGGCTCAAAGCCGAAGTGGTCGAGCATATGCTGCGTCTCATCGTTTATCGCACCGATGCGCACTGCCTTGTATTCCCGGTCGCCCAGCGCATTGCGGAGCTTTGCATACGCCATGGAAGCGACGATGGAGTCGGTGTCGGGATTGCGGTGCCCGGAAACATATATCTCATTCATTTGCTTTTACCTCCCCGCATGGTGCGGCTGTATCATGTAAACTGCACTATGATTATATTGAAATCACGCTATAAATTCAAGCGTTTTTGTGCAATCTTTACGGATTCGTGATATTGTGATAAAATCAGAGGCAAAATCGGGAAAAATTTATTTAATACTGTTATTTGATAAGGTGCAACTATGAAGAAAAAGAAACTGCTCTGTATTGCAAGTCTGCTGCTCGCCGTGCTTATGCTCGCCTCATGTGCGGCAAGCCCTGTGGAGGCGGTGCGCGGTCTTATCGGCGAAAAAGCCTCGTCTGAACAGCGCGGCGCTGACGTTCCGCGCTTTTCAGACATGGAATATACCCGCCCGTCCACGCTCGAGCTTCAAAACGCCGTGGACGCGGTGGAGACGGCGCTCGCCTCCGGCGCGGCAGCGGACGAGGTGACGGTGCTGCTGGATGAGTGCTACGGCGAGTATTACGACTTTTCCACGATGTATACGATTGCCGAGATACGCTATCTCCGAGAGCTGACGGATGAGTATTACAGCGCGGAGTATGCATGGTGCAGCGAAAACCTATCTGTGGTGCAGCAGCTCATGGAACGGCTGTACACCGCTTGTGCGACCTCCGGCATTGCCGACGAGCTGGAGCGGGAATATTTCTGGGAGGGCTTTGTTGCCGACTACGGCGAGGGCAGCACACAGCTCTACACCGAGCGCGCCGTGCAGCTCATGCAACTCGAGAGCGAGCTTTTGAACGCCTATTATGATCTCTCTGCACAGCCGCAGATAGTGCTCGACGGGGAGACGGTGGACTATGCCGAATATCTTGCCGAGGCAGAGGGCGCGGAGTACACCCGCGCACTGAACGAATACTATCGTCAGTATAACGCCCGCTTTGCCGAGATATATATCGACCTTATCAAGACCCGCCGCGCCCTTGCGGAGGAGATGGGGTATGCAAGCTATGAGGTGATGCAGTATGCCTCCTATGAGCGCAGCTATACGCCCGCCGAAGCGGCGGCGTTCGTCGCCGAGGTGAGGGAAAAGCTCGTGCCGCTGTATGAGGAGCTTATGGCGCTCGAGCCGAGCGAGAATATAATCTACACATATATGAGCGAGCGGCGGCTGTTAAAGACCGTGGGCGCGGCGGTGAAAAGCATCGGCGGGGACGTGCAGGAGGCGTTCGACTTCATGCGCTCCCATGCGCTTTACGACCTTGAGCAGAGCAACGAAAAGGCAGCCATGTCGTTCACAACGTATCTTGAAAGCTACGACGCGCCTTTTGTCTTTATCTCGCCCTACTGCGATACCGAGGATATCCTCACGCTGGCGCATGAGTTTGGGCATTTTCTCGACAAGTATTATAACTATGATGCCTATGAATCTCTTGATTTGTCCGAGTGCTTTTCACAGTCGATGGAGTATCTCGTGATGGGCAGGCTCGGCGGCGTGCTGGACGGGGATGAGCTTGCGATGCTGCGGCGGATAAAGCTCGTGAGCACGCTGGACACATATGTGATGCAGTCGTCGTTTGCGGAGTTTGAAAGCCGCGTGTATGCCCTGTCGGACAGTGAGCTGACCGCAGAGGCGATAAACGCCATATCGCTCGACACTGCGAAGGAGTTCGGCTACTACGACGGCGAGAGTGAGGACTACTATGCGATGAGCTGGACGGATATAACACACTTTTTTGAATATCCGTTTTATGTGATAAGCTATGCCGTCTCAAACGACGCGGCGCAGCAGATATACGCGCTTGAGCTGGAAAACGCGGGTGCGGGGCTGGGAAAATACCTCGAAATGCTCCCGCGCGAGTATGAGACTCTGCTCGATACGCTTGCGGCGGCAGGGCTGGAGAGCCCGTTCGCGCCCGGCAGAATGGACGCGGTCGAAAAGCAGCTTCGCGCGGAGCTCGCCGCATCGGGGCTTGCGCAATAGGCGCAGGGGATGGTATAATTGACGGAAATTTGATGTATAAGGAGGTACGTATGACCGAGCTTGAGAAAATTGAACGAGCAAAAATGTATATCGACAAGCTGGCAAACGGGATCAATCCCATCGATGACACTACAATTCCTGACGGCGATATTGTCAACAATGTCCGGCTGTCACGTTGCTTTTTCTTCGTATCTGACGTGCTGCGGCAGGTAATCGAGAAGGGCGGAGCGAATCCGGCTGCCGCCAAGAAGCCGCAAAAGAGCCCCCTCGCAATTCCGTTTGAGAAAAGAAGCAGCTTCGCTTATTCGGAGATACCCATCTCAGCCAGTGAGATTACCAGACGGATAAACGCGCTGGCTGATGACGACACAATGCAAAAGCTTACATATGCAGGGGTCATTACATGGCTCACGGAAATAGGAATGATAGAATGCATAGTCACGCCGGATGGGAAGAGCATAAAACGACCGTCGAAAATCGGCGAAGAGAACGGCATTTCCGTGGAGGAGCGAATGGGCACTAAAGGCTCCTATCAGGTGGTCGTTTACAACAACGCTGCACAGCATTTTATCATAGACA
>CAVGKI010000004.1:36192-36702 GCA_963629655.1 Butyricicoccaceae bacterium
TAGACAATCTGGACGCGATCCTCGCATCGGAGAATATGCAGACAGAGCTGCAGGGCACTCCTTGGACAAAAGAACAGGACGACAGTCTTCTTGAGCTATACAAAAATTCCGTACCGATAAGTGAGATTGCCATTACCCTCAAGCGCAGCACATCGGCTATACGAGGACGGTTGAAAAAGCTGGAGCTTGATGCGGAAATGGTACAGTAAAAATGCAGCATTTTAGCAAAAGTAAGAAAAAATGAAGTATTCCATCAAATGCAAGTATTAGCTTGCATTTTGTCGCCGAGTGTGCTATCCTGTCGATGGTGCTTCGGCACTAAGGCGTTGCCACACAACGGTAGGCGATCAGCCCCTGTACATACGGGGGCAGCTTCTGCCCCCTAAGTTTGAAAGGGGGGCTGCCCATGAGCACGAACGAAGTGTTACAGCTTTGCTTAGTAATCATCGGTATTTGCAACCTGTTTATACAGTCTCACAAATAAGCAAAAGAAGTAATCGCCGCACCCTC
>CAVGKI010000005.1:0-33879 GCA_963629655.1 Butyricicoccaceae bacterium
TTTTCTTCTTCTGTTGATTATATCTCACCAGCCACGTCTGTTACAACTTTAGTTTAGCACGACAGCTTTTGCCTGTCTTCATTATCGCACATCCTCTGTCCAAGTCCAATTTTAGCCTACCAGTTCAAGTTCACACAGGCATAAAAAAAGAGCCCCTGACTTGGGGTTCTTTTTTTATACACATATCACGTCTATCACGTCACGCCTCGTGGCTGCCCTTGCCGTGCTTTTTCTCCCAGCGGCGGCGCTCACGCACGCGGATTGCCTCCTCGGCGCTGTCGCGCCAGCTTGGAAGAATGTCCTCCTCCAGCTTACGCTTGCCGATGACGGCGTATTTCACCGCGTATACCAGCGCCGTGCCGCACGGCAGTGCCAGCGCCGCGATGCCCGCCAGCAGCAGCAGCGCCGCCCTGTCCTCGACGCAGCGCGCCGCGTTCTCCCAATAGGGATACATCACGCCCCGCGTCTGCATGGAGCGCGTGGAAAAGCTGCGCACAAGCTTCCACAGGTTCGAGGTGCCAAAGCGCTCGGTATTATTCACTATCTCGCCGCGCCCGATGGGGAACTTCTCCTTGACAACGCCGAGGGCAAAGTTTTTCACCGGGTTCGGCAGCACGACCTCGTAGCACTGTATACCGCCGGAGGCGGATGCCGTATTGGTGGAGGTACTGCTGCTTGTGCTTGTACCCGTACCCGTGCTTGTGCCGGTGCTCGTACTCGTCGATGAAGAGGTTGTGCCCGTCGATGTGCTGCCGGTTGAAGTGCCGGTGCTCGTTGTTGCAGATGTCATTGAAGAGGCGCTGAGCGTGACCCATGCGTCGTAGGAGATGAATATCCCCATGCCGTCGGTATACGCCAGCTTTGTGGCAAAATCCTGCTCGCGCTCGATAACGCCCGCGACAACGAACGGCACGCCGTTAATTTTGAACGTCAAGCCCTGTATGTCCGTGCCGCCGAAGAGCAGCCATGCCGTCTCCTCGTCCAGCAGCGCTCTGTCCTGCATGAGGTCGGTGGAGCTGATATAATTGCCGGAGATGAGCGTGATGGGGTGGAAGGAGAAAAACTCCCCGCCCACCGCCGTGGCGTACACATCGCCCTTGCCCAGGGCGCTCGCCACGCTCACCTTGCTGACGCGGCTCCATGCGTCGGCGGTGAGCACGCCCTCCGTGCCGACATCAAGCGCCGCCTCGTGCAGCTTCTTTGCCATCGCCTCGCGGAACGCGCCTATCTGGTTGAGCGACACAGTTTCGTCCACGGGGATAAAGCAGCTTATCTGGGCGTACTCGACCTCGCTTCCGCCCTGCCAGCGCTCCGCCTCCAGCTGACTGGGCAGCAGGCGCGAGAGCCGGTGTATGCCCAGAAAGCACCCCAGCGCCGCAAGCAGCAGCACAAGGCAGACGGCAAAGAATATTAACTTTTTCGCGCCGAGCTTCCGGGCAAATTCTTTCATATGCATTCGGTCAAAAAATCAGCTGTCCGCGTCGGAGAGGCGCACCATATCGCCGTTGGCGACGGGGGCGGAGGACGTGGTTATTACATAGTCGCCGTTGTTGAGGGCGGCGGTGACGGCGGAATTTGTGTCGTCCGCGGCGAGCACCTCAATTGCGACGCGCTTGGCAATGTAGCGGTTGCCGAGGGGAGAGGTCTTTGCCGAGACGGCGAGGACGAAACTGCCGTTGGAGTCGGTGCGGATGGCGCTGTTGGGGATAATGGTGTCATAATTGGCGCTCTTCTGTCCGACGGAAACGGTAAGCTCCGAGCCGGAGGTGACATCGCCCTCCAAATCAAAGGTGAGGGTCTTGTTTGTCATGGGGTTTTTCTTGTCGGTCTGAATTGTGGCGAGGGTCGCGGTTATGGTGTTGCCCCAATAATAGTTGCTTATCGTCGCGGTGTCGCCGACGTGCAGGCGCTTTGCCTGGTCATTCGTGACGGAGAAGCTGACGGTATACCCCTGGTCGGGCACCTCGATGGAGGCGAGAATATCGTCCTTTACGACGATGTCGCCCGCCGTGCAGTTGACCTCCGTCACCGTGCCGGAGACGTTGGCGGTGATGGTGTTGGAATCCCCCTCGCCGCTGAGCTTATTTATCTTCTCCTGCTGACGCTTTATCTTGTTGGAGATACCGGCAAGTCCGGCAGAGGCGGAGGCGATAGATTGACCTTGTTTGTTTAACAAATACTCATAATCCGCCTGTGCGGCAGTTACTGCGTCAACAGCATACCTATACTCGTCGTTCATCGCAATAAATTCTTTTGCCTTAGCTAGATCTGTGCTGCTTGAGCCTATACTACCCAACTTCTTTTCTATTTCACCAAGCTCATCTTTTAGGTTTATAATCTCCATATCAATAGCCGCTACGCTCTGATACGGCAATGCATTTATCTGATTTTGAATGCTATCCCGCTCTGCCTGTAGTCTTTCTAAATCCTTGGTCAACAAGGTAATTTTATCTTGATCCGGTTCAGCAGCACTCTTTGCCGCTTCAATTTCTGTTTCTTTTTGAGGTATTTTGGTATTGTCGTATTCTGTCAAAGAATTTATTGTATATTTTGCATTTTCATACGATGTGATTTGAGCAAGCACTGTATCACGGCGATCATACAAATCAAGTATTTGCTGTGCCGCACTAACAGCCTCATCGCTTGTTCCGAAGTTAAGCTCTCTTGCCAGTTCATCAAGAGCTCTTTTTTTGGCAGTCACCGTATCGCGCTTTTTCTTTATCTCATTCTGCTCCTCGGTGTATGAATCCACTATGGGCACGCTGAGCGCCGCCTGGGCGTACTGGCTCTGCAGATCCTCCAGCGTCGCCATGGCTTCCTCAAGCTCTGTCGAGTCCGCCGCGCCGAGCACGAACAGCACGTCCCCCGCGTTGACCTCCTGCCCCGCCTTCACAACGACCCTGCCGATGGTCATGCTGGACTTCGCCTTGACCTTATGGTTGCCGTTGGCGGTGACCGTGCCCGTGCCGCGCACCTTGGCGGTTATCGTGCCGTTCGTGACCATGCTGGTGGCGACCTCCGGCAGGGAGTGGTTCATTATCGTATTGGAAAAGAAGGTGAGCAAAAGCAGCACCACGAGGAACACGATCGCCGCGTCCTTGACCCATGCTCTGTTTTTCGGTTTTGTTTCCATTTCTATACCTCGCTAATTGCTACGTATCTTTGTCCTTATAATATCATTTGACCAATGTGAACTAACGCCTTAGCGGAGAAGTCTGCAACGCACCTGCATGCCTCCACTGAAAGGGGAGGGGGACCGCGTTAGCGGTGGAGGGGTTTCACCTCGTTACCGTGCAGAGCTCACCGAAAACCCCTCAGTCATCGGCTTGCGCCGCTGACAGCTCCCCTTTCAGGAGCGCCATGAGCGCGGTACGCTTACTCACCTTTCAGGGGCACCACGGGTATCGCTGATAACTCAACCGCGGGCATAAGTGCACATTCGCAAAATCGAATAATAGTATCAGCCCTTGACGCTGCCGGAGTTGGCGATACCCTCAACAAGGTACTCCTCCCCGTGCAAAAACAAAAGCAGCGTGGGGATCATATACACCGTCGCCATTGCAAACGCAAGCCCTATCTCGCCGGAATTTATCGACGAGAGGAAAACGGAGAGCGGCTGCTTGTCCGCATCGTCGAGCAGTATGAGCGGCTGCTCGACCATGTTCCAGTAATCTATAAACACCAGAATTGCTATCGAATACAGCGCCGAGCGGCACTGCGGCAGGCATATCTTCGTGAAAATCTCCCACTCGCCCGCGCCGTCCACCTTTGCCGCCTCGATGAGCGAATAGGGAATGCGGCGCATGAACTTTGTCAGCAGGAACACCGAAAACGGCGCGAACACACCCGGCAGAATGATTGCCCAGCTTGTGTTCAAAATCCCAAGCCACTCGCTGACGAGGTAGTTCGGCACGAGCGTGACCTGATAGGGCATGAGCATCAAAATGACGTAGAAGAAGAATATCCCGCTTCTCACCTTGCCGCGCCAGCGCGTGAACGAATACGCCGCGACGGAGGCAATGCCCACCTGAAAAACGACGATAGGCACGACAAGGATAATGCTGTTCCAGAATTTCAGCAGGTAGTCCGGCGATTTTATAAGCCCCGTGATATACTGCGAGAGCGTCACCTTGTCCGGGATAAATTTCAGGTTGACGGTCTTGGAGACGTAGCCGCCGCTCGTCGTGGCAAACACCATGCCGTAATTCGCCTTTATCTCCGACTCTGACATGAAGGAGTTTGTGATGGTCAGCACCGTCGGCAGAAGGAAGAGCATCGCGAAGATGAGGCACAGCAGAAACATCACACCGCGCCCGAAATAGCGCTTTTTCTTCATCCCTCCACGTCCTTTCCGAACCAGTCCTCCGCCTTGAACAGCAGCGCGATGATGAGCACCATCACCAGCGCCATCACGACCGCGGCGGCTGAGAGCTTCTGATAATCCAGCGACTTGAAGGTGTTGTTCATAAAGTGCTGCAGCATATACAGCGACTCATACGGGTAATCCCCGGTGAGAAGATACACCTCGCGGAACACCTTGAAGGAGTTTATAAGCGAGAGAATCGTGACGAAAAGCACCGTCGGCGAGAGATAGCGCAGCTTTATTGCGAAGAACTTGTACCACTCGCTTGCGCCCTCGACGTCCGCGACCTCCAAAAGCTCCTTGGGGATATTCGCCAGCCCCGCCATGAAAAGTATCATGAAATAGCCGAGGTTTTTCCACAGGAAGAGGATGATAACGACCGCCTGACTGTGGTCTGATTGAAGCCAGTCTATCTTATCCGCGCCGAAGAGCATAAAAAACTCATTCACCGTGCCGTTATAGTTGAAAAGCACCTGCCATATCAGCACGACCGACGCGACCGGCACCATCATGGGGCTGAGGAAGAACGTGCGGAACTGCGACTTGAGTGGGATTCTGCACTCCAGCATCAGCGCCAGCACCATCGACAGCACCACCGCCAGCGGCACAGCCCACAAGGAGAAGTGCAGCGTGTTCTTCGCGGCGAGGAGGAACGCGGAGTTATTGAACAGCTTCACAAAATTGTCGAGAAAAACGAAATTATGCGAGGCGACCCCGTCAATAAGCGAGTAATACACCACCACGCCGAACGGCACGATGAAGAACACCGCCACGCCCAGAAGGCTCGGCGAGAGGAAGCACATACTCTGCAAAAAGTCCTTGCCCTTTTCATTCAGTTGTATTTTGCGAATTTTCATACCGAATAATCCAACACGGCACTTGCCAGATATTGATATAAGCCTTGCTCTAAATTGCTCTAGATATTGTACACCATACGGCGGGATATTTCAACATCTATTGCCGCCGCAAGATTTTAATTTACAGTTAAGGAAAATAAGCCCATAAAAATCGGGGCGCGTCGGGACGCGCCCCGTATACTGTTTATCTATTCGCTGCGGTGCAGAATCAGCGCTGCTCGTTGACGTAGATATTTGCCTTGCTCTGCACCAGCTTTGCCACTTCCTCGGCGGTTTTCTGACCGGCGAAGTATGCCTGCGACTGCTCCTTGACGATGTCAAAGATGGAGTCGGAGCTGAAATCGTAGAGCGCGGTGGTGGAGGTGATCGCCTCGTAAAGCTTGTCCGCCTGCGACTGCGTGAGCGCGTAGAAGTCGTTCACACCGTCCGCCGTGCCGAAGCTCACGCGCGCCACGGGGATCCTGTTGCCGTCGTCGTCGAGCTTGTAGTTGCCGTTGGCATCCTTTTCATATTCGGGTGTCATGGCTTTCTTCACGCGCGCGTTATAGGCGTTGAGGTTGACCGGGATACTGTACACATTGCTCTCGTCGCTCTGGTACTTCTCGGTGAAGAACTGCCGCAGGAACTGCCATGCGACATCCTGATGCTCGCACTTGGCGGAAATGGCATAGCCGGAATCAATGCTGATGAGGTTGCCGCACGAGCCGTCGGCGGTCGGGTAGCCGATATATGTGGAGTCGCCGCCGAAGTAGTAATCGTTATAGAACACACTGTCGAGAGAGCTTATGCTGCTCATGAGGAGCATCTGCCGCCCCTCGGCTATGCGCGCCTTGGTGTCGTCCTCGGGGGCGTATTCATAGGTGTCGAAGTCGAAGCTCTCCTTGAACTGCGCGGCGAACGCCAACAGGTCGGTAAACTCCTCGCTGTTGAAATTGCACTCGCCCGTGCTCCAGTCGACAAAGTCCTTCATGTCGAGGCTCAGGCAGATGCGCAGCACGTTGTCGCGCGTGGTGTACACGTCGAACGCCTCGCAGCCCTCGGGCATGGAAGCGAGCGCGGCGTTGAACTCCTCATACGTCCAGCCCGGCTTGTCGCCGACGACGGACGATGCGCCCACCGCCGTGATGAGGGAGAAGCCGGACACGGTGGAGTACAGCCCGCCGTTCACCTCCAGCGCCTCAAGGACATTGGTGAAGAAGTCGGAGCGGTCAAGCTCGCTGTCCGCGTCCATGAGCGGGTAGAGGTCTGCCAGCAGCCCCTTGGAGGCAAGCTGGGAATAGGGCATGCCGTTGAGGTCGATTATATCGGGGACATTGCCGGCGAGAAGCTCGGTGGTGAGCTTGGTCTGACCGGCGGAATAGTCGTCCTCTGTGTTGAACTCGGAATAATCCTTGACGACGATGCGGTAGCTATCGTTCTTGCGGTTGAAGGCGATAATCTGGCTGCGCGCATCCCAGCTGAGATACTGCGTGGCAAGGGTCAGCTCCTCCTTGTGCGGCACGCTGTCGTAGGGCACGAGGCTGACGGTGGCAAGGGTGACGTTATATGTCTCGTCGGTGGAGTTATACTCGCTTATAACGGTGATAATGCTGCCGTCGTCGCACACCTTAACGCCGGAGGCGTTGTCGGAGTTGATGTCGCAGTTGATCCAGTTGAAGAGCTTGACATTCTCCTTGGTGTCGAGCTTGTAGCCGTAGAAATTGACGCCGCTGGTGTAATACACGTCATAATCTCCGCCGCCGGAGACAAGGCTGTATGCGCCGGTGGGGAGGGTGAGCGTGTCGCCGAAGGTCTTGCCCTTGAGGTCAACCATGCGCAGCTCTATGCCGCTGTTGCCCCAAACCGTGGCGGCGATGCTGCCGTCAGCGAGCTTGACGAGGCTGTCAACATACGCGCCGTTATCGTCGGAAATGGTGCTGACGACGCTGCCGTCGAGCGAAATGACATACACGCCGGAATCGCCGGCGACAACGGCGTTATTATCCTCATCGACGATGATGTTATAGGCGGACACGTAGCCGTTCTCGTCGGGCAGGGCAATCTTCGCGCTGGTGAGCACCGTGCCGTCCTTGTCGAGAGAGCGGATATAATATGCGCTTTCGTACTGCTGATAGTTATAATACTCGTCGTCCGTGCTCTTTACATCGGCGGGCGCTTCGTTCCACGAGGCGTAGGTGCTCTCTATGACGATGAGCTTCCCGTCCGTGCCCTCGCCCATGCCGGTCAGCGACGAGCCGGAGCTGTAATCGCGGCGCGCGGAGGTGTCGACGGAAGCATCGTCTATCGCAGATGCCTGCGCGGCGGCGGCTGCTGCGGCATCGGTCGTCTGAATCGCGTCGGCAGGCACAGCCTCGGCTGTCTCCCCGTCGGGCACAGCGCCGACGGTGTCGCCCACGGGCTTATAATTGACAAGCTCGCTCACCGTGCCGGAAAAATCGACAAAGTAGAGCTTGTTCCGGTAAATGTCGAACTCGCCCTCGTAGCTGGCGGCTTCGTCGTGCTCACGCTCGCCGACCTTTTCATAGCTGGAGGCGTAAAAGCCGTTGTCCGCGTAGATATACGGGGTCAGATAATTCTTGCTGCCGGTTATCAGCTCGCTGAACTCGGCGTTATAGACGTATGCCGGGGTTTCCTCGCTGTCGGCGGTCTTGCTGCTGCTCGAAGTGTCGCTGCTGCCGCAGGCGGCAAGCGACAGCGCCATCACGAGCGCGAGCAGCGCCGCCGTCAGTCTCTTTACATTATTCATATACCGTCCTCCTTGGTGTTGTTTGAATACCTATATTATTTTAGACGCATACGCGGGGAAAATGTTCGCTTATTCTGCAAGCGCGCAGAAAATTTTCCCGCCGTGTATGAGTACGCGCCCGCGCGGCTGTTGTTACAGCGCGTCGAGCTGTACTAATCCGTGTAGTACAGCGGGAGTATAGCACCGTGCGCCGTGCTTGTCAACCGCACTGCGCCGCACGGCGGCGGAATTTACATATTATCAACATTTGCATTTGCGCACTTGGGTGCTATATCAGCTTTTCCAGCTCATGCTCGGAGTATACGGGTATGCCGAGGGCGCGCAGGCGCTCCGTCGCCGTGCCGTCGCCGGGGATGAGTGTGTCGGAAAACGTCCCGTCATATATCTCGCCGCTGCCGCAGGAGGGGGATTTCGCCTTCATCAGCGCGGCGGCGCAGCCGAAGCGGCGGGCAAGCGCCTCCGCCGTGTCCGCGCCCTTTGTGTACTCCACCGTCACATCCCGCCCGGAGCGCGACAGCACCCGCGCGCCCACGCGCTCGCTCGGCTCGCGCGGGATGGGCAGCGCGCCGGCAGTCTCCGGGCAGACGGGGACAAGCTCATATTTTGCCCGCAGCGCCGCGAGCGCGGCAGTGTCAAGGCGGTTGTTGCCGCCGCTGTACTTGCAGTTGTTCCCCAAAAGGCAGGAGCTTATGAGAAGTCTCTTCATGCGTTTTCCTCCGTCATGCGCGGCGCATCATTTCCTCATCGCAGTGCCGAGTATCGCACCGCAGATGCCGCCCACTATGTGGGTGAGCTGTGATATGTTGTCCTGAAGCGTCACGCCGTCGATTATCTCCCCGCCGATGTAGAGCACCAGCACGAGGATAAGCGTGAGCGGGATGCAGCCGTTCTTCATTCCGGCAAGCGAGCTCATAACTATCATCATGAACACGATGCCCGACGCGCCCAGCAGCGCCGTCTTGGGGAAGAAGAGCCACTGCACCATGCCCGACACGAGCGCCGTTATAAATATTGCCCAGAAAAGCGGCTTGCTGCCGTAGCGCTCCTCAAGCGCCGGACCTATGACAAGGATCATCATCATGTTGCCGATGTAGTGGGAGTAGCTGCTGTGCCCGAGCACGTGCAGCACAAAGCGCGGATATGTCAGCAGGTCTGTCGGCGAGGAGCGGTATACGGAGAAGAGCTTCACCGTCGTCCACCCGCCCGTGAGCACGCCGAGGATAAGCGCGGCAAGGCTCAGCAGCGCAAAGGTCAGCACCACGGGGGAATTATACTGTAGCTTTACGACGCGCTTGCTCATGCGCGCTCCCCGCGCGCGTTCAGCGCGTTCTCATATGCGGCGCGGGTGCGCTCGTCAAAGCATACCATGCGCACGCGCTCTATCTCCACGTGCGCGGCGAGATAGTCCGATATCGTGTCCACGGCGATACGCGCCGCCTTGTCCAGGGGAAAATGATACACCCCCGTGCTTATCGACGGGAAGTCCACGGTCTTGCAGTTATTCTCGCTCGCCAGCTCCAAACACGAGCGGTAGCACGAGGCAAGCTTCTCCGCCTCGCCGTTCGCGCCGCCGTGCCACACGGGACCGGGCGTATGAATGACATGCTTTGCCGGCAGGCGGTAGCCCTTTGTTATCTTCGCCCTGCCCGTCTCGCAGCCATGCAGCGTGCGGCACTCCGCCAAAAGCTCAGGTCCGGCGGCGCGGTGTATCGCGCCGTCAACCCCGCCGCCGCCCAGCAGCGAGCAGTTGGCGGCGTTGACAATGGCATCGACCGCCTGCTCGGTTATATCGCCCTTTATTATCTCAAGTCTGCCCATATGTCAGCCCTCCCCGGTGAATGTCACCGTGACCTTGCCGTCGGCTGCGGAGAGCGCGGCGGCGCTTATGTTCTCGCCGTGCTTTTCTATTATCCGCTCCGCCAGAACGTCCTCTATCTCCTTTTGTATCAGGCGGCGGAGGTTGCGCGCGCCGTAGGTGACGGAATAGCCCTTTTCGACGAGATAGTCGATGAGCGCCGTATCCCAGGTGAGCGTCTGCCCGCGCTCGGCGAGCACGTCGCGCACCTCGCCCAGCATGAGCGCGGCAATGGCGCGGAAGTTCTCCTCCGTGAGCTGGTTGAAGCATACGACCTCATCCACGCGGTTGATAAACTCCGGGCGCAGAAATTCGTTGAGCGCCTTCATGGTGCGCTCGCGCGTCATGTCGCTTATGCTGCCGCCGAAGCCGACCGCGCCGGTCTTTGTGCTGCTGCCGGCGTTCGTGGTCATGACGATGACGGTGTTTTCAAAGTTGACCGTTCTGCCCTGCGCGTCGGTAATACGCCCGTCGTCGAGGATTTGCAGGAGGATGTTCATCACATCCGGGTGCGCCTTTTCTATTTCGTCGAAGAGCACCACGCTGTACGGCTTGCGGCGTATTTTCTCGGTCAGCTGCCCCGCCTCGTCATAGCCCACGTAGCCCGGGGGCGAGCCGATGATGCGCGAGACGGAGAACTTCTCCATAAACTCCGACATGTCAAGGCGGATGAGCGATTCGGGCGAGTCGAACATATCCGCCGCGAGGCGCTTGACAAGCTCCGTCTTGCCCACGCCCGTGCCGCCGACGAAGATGAAGCTGACGGGCTTGCGCTTGACCTTGAGCCCTACGCGGCTGCGCTTTATCGCGGCGCACACGGCGCTTATTGCCTCGTCCTGCCCGACAATGTGCGCCTTCAGGCGCTCGTCGAGCCTTGCAAGGCGCTCATACTCGTCCTCGCGGATGCTGGAGGCGGGTATCTTCGTCCACAGCTCTATTATCCTCGCGAGGTTATCAACCGTCAGCGCCGGGCGGTCGCTGTGCTTGAGATTATCTATCTCCTGCTGGAGCTTAAGCTCCTTGCTGCGCAGCTCCGCAATGCAGGCGTAGCGCTTGTCGAGCATTTCATCGTCAAGCTCCATGCCCGCCGGCGCGTCGGCGGATTCAAGCCCCTCGCGCTCATAGCGTATGTTTTCAAGCTCCCGCTCGTCGCGCATGAGGCGGTTTATGCTCTCGTCCTTGAGGTTGACATCGGAGCACGCCTCATCTATAAGGTCTATCGCCTTGTCGGGCAGGAAGCGGTCGGTGATATACCGCTCGCTGAGCACGACCGCCTGACGGCACATTTCGTCCGAGATGCGCACGCCGTGGTAGTCCTCGTAATAGTGCGCGATGCCGCGCAGTATCTTCACGCTGTCCTCCAGCGACGGCTCGCTGACGGTGACGGGCTGGAAGCGGCGCTCCAAGGCGGAGTCCTTTTCTATATGCTTGCGGTACTCGGCAAACGTCGTCGCGCCGATGACCTGTATCTCGCCGCGCGAGAGGGCGGGCTTTAATATATTCGCGGCGTTCATGCTGCCCTCGGCGTCGCCCGCGCCGACGATGTTGTGCACCTCGTCGATGACGAGGATGATGTTGCCCTGCTTGCGTATCTCCTCGATGAGCCCCTTCATGCGGCTCTCGAACTGTCCGCGGAACTGCGTCCCCGCGACAAGCGCCGTCAGATCCAGCAGAAACACCTGCTTATCCTGAAGCTTATAGGGCACGTTGCCCATCGCGATGCGCTGCGCCAGTCCCTCGGCTATCGCCGTCTTGCCCACGCCCGGCTCGCCGATGAGACAGGGGTTGTTCTTCTGCCGGCGGTTGAGGATCTGGATAACGCGCTCAAGCTCCTCCTCGCGCCCTATCATCGCGTCGAGCTTCCCGTCGCGGGCGCGGCGGGTAAGGTCGATGCAGTAATTGTCCAGAAATCTCCGCTTGCCCTTGGGGGGCGCGGCGGTGCTGCCGTCCTGCCTCGGCTTATCCTGCGGGGCGGAGGCATTGCCATCCTGCGCGCTGTTCTGCCCACCGGGGCCGCCGAACAGGCGGCTCAAAAACGGGAAAGTGGCGGTCTTGCCGTCGTCGTCCGCGCCGCTGTCGTCGTCCCCGTCCATTGCCAGCAGATCCTCCACGCCGTTCATGGCATTGAGCATATCGCCGGAGATATTGTCAAGGTCGTCGTCGGAAATGCCCATCTTGTTTATCACGTCGTCCACGGGCTTTATGTGCAGCTCGCGGGCGCACTTGAGGCAGAGCCCTTCATTCTTGGTCTGCCCGTTTTCTATCTTGGTGATGAATATTATCGCCACGTTTTTGCCGCAGCGTGAGCACAGTGTAGGCTGCATATATACTCCATTCTGCCATTAACGGCAATAATACTGGGAATAAAGCGCTTAAAGAAGCGTTTTTGTGAGAAAATCAAACGCGAGGAAGAAGCGGGCAAGCGTCGTGTCGGCAAGCGTCGTCTTGCCGATGACAAGCCCCATGAAGCTCAAAAGCCAGCACAGAAGCACGCAGTATATGAACCCCTTTATAAACCCGATCACCGCGCCGCCTATCTCGTCGAGGTTTTCCATGTTCGGCAGACGCAGGGAGAGGTTGCCGACATTGGCAATGGCGATGAGGAAAATGAGAATGAGCAGAAAGCCCAGCGCCGCGCCGAGGACATAGGTCGCCGTGTCGCCAATGACGGCAACGACCGCGTCCGTCATATCCGTGCTGTCGCTGTTTGCCATGCTCACCGCCTTTGTGGCGAGCTTTTCCGCCGTGCGCGAGTAAAACCCGACGCTCAGCATGCATTCATACGCATAGTCGTACTTTAACGAGCTGTCCTGTGCGATTATATCCTCCACGGAGAGGTCGCTGTCGCCGTAGCCCATGCTTTCAAGCACCGCGTCGCGGTTCGTCTGCGAATCGACATACCCGTCGATAAACGGCTCAAGCGCGGGGACGACCTCCTGCGAGTACGCCGAGGAGAGGATGCTGCCCCCGAAGAGCGCCACGATGATCGCAAGTATGCCCGCGATGCCGCCGACAAGACCGCGCTTATACCCGTTCCACGTGCACAGCGCGATTATTATCAGCAATATGATGTCAATTACAGCTTTCATATGTGATCTCACCCTTTATATGTATTCGCCGGCTTCCCGGCGCACGCATCTTTCGTTCGATACATTTCCGCATACAATATCTTACCACTAATTTGTGAACAAATATATGCGCTTCCGTTGTCAATCATTGGCGAAAAGCGCCCCCACCGCGCCGTCATACCACACGCGGTTGAGGTAAAGCCCCTGCGGCGGCATCGTCGGCCCCGTGAGCCGCCTGTCGCCGAGGGCGAGGAGGCGCGGGATCTCCTCCGGCTCCAGCTTGCCGTAGGAGGCGTACACCATCGTGCCGACCATTGCACGGCACATATTGTACAAAAAACCGTCGGCGCAGACGGACACGGTTATCATGTCCCCCTCCCGCTCCGCGCGGCACCAGTGCACCGTGCGCACGGTGGTTTTCGTCTCCGTCCCGAGCGAGCGCACCGCGCGGAAATCGTGCGTCCCCTCGAACGCTTTTGCTGCCGCGCTCATGCGCGCCATGTCCAGCCGCTGCGGGTAGAAGCACACGCGCTTTTCCAAAAACGGATCTCTTATATTACTATTCAGTATTTTGTAGATATATTCTTTTTTTATGCACGAGGATATGGCGTTGAAGCCCTCCTCCGCCTCCACGGCGGCGCACACGGCGATGTCCCCAGGCAGGCGGGAGTTAACAGCGAGGGGAAAGCGGTCGATGGGTATGGCGCAGTCGGTTTTGAAATTGGCGCAGTAGCGCAGGGCATGCACGCCCGCGTCCGTGCGCCCGCAGCCGATAGTGCGCACCGCGTGCCCGCATATCTTCGTCAGCGCCTCGTCGAGCGTCTGCGCGACGGTGATGTCGCTCTTCTGCACCTGCCAGCCGTGATAGCGGCTGCCGTCGTATTTCAGGCGCAGGGCAATGTTCCTCGTCATATCCCGTATTTTTTCATCACGAGCATTGCCGCGACGAACGCCGCGCCCAGCGCCAGCGCGATGAAATCGCGCGCGGCAAAACGGGGCTGCTTCATGCGCGTTCTGCCCTCTCCGCCGTGGTAGCAGCGGCTCTCCATCGCCACTGCCAGCTCGTCCGCCCGCCTGAACGCCGACACGAACAGCGGCACCATCACCGGCAGCAGCGCCTTCGCCCTGTCGATGAGACTGCCCGTCTCAAAGTCCGCGCCGCGCGCTTTCTGCGCGGACATTATCTTGTCCGTCTCCTCGATGAGAGTGGGGATGAATCTGAGCGCCATGCTCATCATCATCGTCATCTCATGCACCGGCACCTTTATCTTTTTCAGCGGGTTCATCAGCTTTTCCAGCCCGTCCGTCAGCGCGATGGGGCTGGTGGTGTAGGTCAGAAGAAACGTGCCCGTTATCAAAAGTACGATGCGCAGTATCATCTGCACGGCGCGGGCAATGCCCTCCCACGTTATCACCCAGCCGGGGACTATCGGCGTGCCCTCGGTGTAGAAGATGTTCAGCAACGCCGTGAGCACGATGATGAACAGCATGGGCTTGAGCCCCTTGAAGATGTTTTTCGCCGAGATATGCGACAGCCACATACACACCGCCGTTACGAGCGTCACCGCTCCGTAGGACACCCAGCCCACCGCCTGAAAAAGCCCCACGATGTACACAATGACAAGTATGAGCTTCGTGCGCGCGTCGAGCCGGTGCACAACGGTGTCGCCGGGGAAAAACTGACCGAGAGTAACGTCCTTCAGCATGCGCCCGCCCCCTTTGCCGCGAGTATGGCAGCCTTGAGCCGCTCATGGGTATATATTGCCTCCGGCAGAGCCACGCCGCGCTCTCGCAGCTCCATTGCAATCTCCGTCGCGTGCGGCACGCTCAGCCCTATCTCTATCAGCCGCGCGGGGTCGGCAAACACTGTATCCGGCGCGCCGTCCATGACTATTTTGCCGTGATTGAAAACAAGTATGCGCTCGGCAAGGCGCGCCACGTCGTCCATATTGTGGCTTATCACGATGACCGTCGCGCCGGTCTTTTCCCGATAGAAGAGAATGTTTTCAAGTATCCGGCGGCAGCCGATGGGGTCGAGCCCTGCGGTCGGCTCGTCAAGGATGAGCACGCCCGGACGCATAGCGATCACGCCCGCGATGGCGACGCGGCGCTTCTGTCCGCCCGAAAGCTCCAGCGGCGAGCGCTCGAAAAGCGCCTCGTCCACATTGACGAAGCCCGCCGCCTCGCGCACGCGCGTGTCCGTCTCCTCCTCCGAGAGCTTGAGGTTTTTAGGTCCGAAGGCGATGTCCCTGTATACCGTCTCCTCAAAGAGCTGATACTCCGGGTACTGGAACACGAGCCCGACCTCGCCCTTGACCGCCTTGCGGGCGTACTTGTCGGCGTTGATGTCGCGCCCGCCGACGTATACCCTGCCCTCCGTCGGCTGCAGCAGCGCATTCAAATGCTGTATAAAGGTCGATTTGCCGGAGCCGGTATGCCCGATGATGCCGACAAGCTGCCCCTGCGGTATCTCCAAGTCTATCCCGTCCAGCGCGACCTTTTCAAACGGAGTTCCCACGCTGTAAACGTGGCGAAGCCCCTCCACCCTGATCTCTGCCATTATATATCCTCTGTATTACTTCAAACTCTGCGCTATCTTCTCTGCGCAGGCGGAGGCGGTGAGCGCGTCCAGCGGCAGGTCAAACCCCGCCTCGCTGTTCAGCTCGTACATGAGTCTTGTCGTCTCCGGCACGCTCAGCCCCTCGCGCTCCATCAGCGCCACGTCCGAGAACACCGCCCCCGGTGTCCCATCGGCGACGATATGCCCGTTGGACATGACGATGAGCCTGTCGGCATTGATGCATTCATCCATGTGGTGCGTGATGAGCACCACGGTCATGCCCTCCTCACGGCACAGGCGCGTCACCGTGGAAATGACCTCCTGCCGCCCCTGCGGGTCGAGCATCGCCGTCGGCTCGTCAAGGACGATTATCTCCGGCTGCATGGCGAGTATGCCCGCTATGGCAACACGCTGCTTCTGCCCGCCGGAGAGCAGGTGAGGCGCATGCTCGCGCAGATCATACATTCCGACCTGCCTGAGCGCCGTGTCCACGCGCTCACGTATCTCCTCCGGCGGCACGCCGAGGTTTTCCGGCGCGAACGCAACGTCATCCTCCACCACATTCGCAATGATCTGGTTGTCCGGGTTCTGGAACACCATGCCCACGCGGCGGCGCACATCCAGCAACCGCGCCTCGTCGGCGGTGTCCGTCCCGTCGATGAGCACCTGCCCCTCGTCGGGGACGAGGATAGCGTTCATGTGCTTTGCCAGCGTTGACTTGCCGGAGCCGTTATGCCCCAGCACAGCCGCGAACTGACCGCGCTCAATGTCCAAATCTATCCCGCACAGGCTCTCCGACTCATCGCCGGGATAGGTGTAATGCACGTTTTTGAAACTGATTATCGGCATCTTTGACCTCCATGCGCCATGCCGCGTTCAGCGGCGCTGCCAGCGGCACGTCGCCCCGCAGGGCAGGGCGAGCCCCGTGTCCGTCACCGGCAGCCCCAGCTCCTGCGCCTCGGAGCTTCCTCCGAATTTCTTGGTGAAAATGCTCTCCGTGACATAGCTGAGCACCGAGGCGGACAGCCCCGTGGTATAAGAATTGATGAGCACGAAAAGCGGCTCGTCCGACAGCACACCCGTGCACAGCGACACGAACCCCCACAGGTTCGTCTCCAGCTTCCACACCTCGCCGCCCGGACCGCGCCCGTAGGACGGGGGATCCATGATGACGGCATCATAGCGGTGCCCCCGGCGTATCTCGCGCTCGACGAATTTTGCGCAGTCGTCCACGATCCAGCGTATCGGCGCATTTGCCAGCCCCGATGCGGCGGCGTTATCCTTGCCCCATGCGACCATGCCCTTCGCCGCGTCCACATGGCACACGCTTGCTCCAGCCGCCGCGCAGGCGACCGTTGCCGCACCGGTGTAGCCGAAGAGGTTGAGCACGCTGACTGGTCGCCCGGCGGAACGTATCTGCGTCATTGCCCAGTCCCAGTTGCACGCCTGCTCCGGGAAAAGCCCCGTGTGCTTGAAGTTCATGGGCTTGACGTTGAACGTCAGCTCGCCGTAGCGCATTTTCCAGTTTTCAGGCAGATGACCCTTGTCCCAGCTGCCCCCACCGCTCTCGCTGCGGCGGTAGCGCGCGTCGCGGTCGTTCCAGTGCATATTGCGGCGCGGCGTGTCCCATATCGCCTGCGGGTCTGGGCGCACGAGGTAGTATTTCCCCCAGCGCTCCAGCTTTTCGCCCTTGGAGCAGTCTATAAGCTCAAAATCCTGCCATTTATCCGATAGCCACATATGCCTCTCCATGTTATTATAGTCAGACACGATATTTTATCATTAAACGCCCCACGGGTCAACCGAAAATGCGGAGAAAAACGCGCCCCGTAACAGCTGCGAGGCGCGGTAAATCATCTTGAGCGCGGATCAATGGCAATTAAAGTAATACAGCGCGGTGCTGTCGGTCAGCACGGTGTCGCACTTGCCGGAGTAAAGATATTCAAAGCATTCCGTCGTGCCTCCGGCAAGGCGCGTTATCTGCCCCAGACGCTTTTTCAGCCGAGGGTCGGTGTCGAGCGCCGCCATAGCCTCCGGCGTGGAGCACATTGCCATGTTCCGCCCGCCGAGGCGCAGTCTGTTCCACACGCTTGAACCGCTGCGCGTGGCAATGACAATATCGTTGTGGACGTAAGGGCCGTACTGCGTGAACTTGCGCGCGTCAATCTCCGCTTGATCCAGCGCGATGCCGCCCCATGCGCAGTCGATGTTGCCGGAGGACAGCTCTATATACACGTTCTCCTTTTCTATCGGCTGCATCTTGAGCGTCCAGCCCAGCCGCTCGCACACCGCCATTGCCAGCTCCACATCAAAGCCCCAATAGCTGTCGTTGGAGATATACGCCATAGGGAAGGAGTTGACATCTATGCCGATGGTGAAATCCTGCACCGCAGGAGCGGTAAGCTCACTGAGCGCATCGGCGCGCTTGTTGAAGTTGATTATCCTGTCGCCGAACCACTTCGTCGCCAGCTCGTCCACCTTGCCCTCCGCCGCAAGCGTCTCTATCGCCGCAGTGACGTAGAAATATATCGGGTCGTCGTTGCGGAAGGCGAGCGAGTAATCCTGCGAGACGAGCGTCTGCACGGTTTTAACGCCGTAGCTTGTACTGCCGCTGCCGCAGGCGGCGGAGGTGCCGCCGAGCGCGAGGGCAAGCAGTATGCATATGATTCTTTTTTTCATGGTGTTTCTTGCTTTCATGTCTTGCTTTATGCGGTCAGTGTCGGGGCGTGTACCCGCCCCCGCCGCCTTGTCCGCGTCCGCCGCGCGCGGCGGGCTTATCGGTTTTGGCGGTCTTGGCGGCTTTTATTTTCTTTATGCTTGTTATGCCGGACGCGGTGAGCGCCGCGACTATCACCAGCGCGACGACTATCCTCGTCATCAGCTCACGCCGCGCCTCGGCACGCGCCGCTTCCTCCTGCGCTATGCGCTCCTGCTCTGCGCGCTCTGCCTCCTCGGCGGCTTTTTTGTCCGCCTCCTCCTGGGCGAGGCGCTCCTGTTCCGCGCGCGCCGCCTCCTCGGCGGCTGCCGCCTCCTCTGCCGCGCGCTCGGCATCCGCCTTTTCCGCCGTGTACGCGGTGAGCTTATCGTCCAGCGTGAGCGTATATTCCACGAACATCTTCGCCGCGTTGGCAATGACCTCCTCCGCGCCGGTAACGCCCTTTGTCATGACCGTGAGTATGACGGGATTGGGTGTGTAGATTATGCCGGTCGTGCCGTTCCACGCCGTGCCGCTCATATCCGTATAGCTGCCGTATTTCTGGGCAATGACAAGCTCCGGGTCTGTACAGAGGTGGAAATAATCCACGGGCTGGGCGCGCTTGAGGCAGTCGATGATATTGGGGAAGCGCTCGGAATTATTATAGAGCGTGGTCATAACATCGTTCATGAAGCGCACGGTGAAATAGCTGTAATCTATAAAATCCGGGTCATAATAATCGTCTGGCAGGGAGGAAAACTGCTTGTACATCTCCCTCGCCTCCTCATCCGTGCCGAGGTAGTTGAGCATGAGGTGGGCATTGTCGTTGTTGGAGTAGACAAGTATGCTCTCCTCCGCGTCGGCAAGCGTTATGCCCTTTATCTCCGTCTCCTGCGTCAGCTCGCCGTTATACTCCTGCTGGGCAAGGATCATCATCAGCGGCACCTTATACATGCTTGCACTGTAATACCACGTGTCGGGGTTATAAAACCACGTCTCCCCCGTGGCGAGATATGTATATGCAAGGCTTATATTATCCTCGCGCACATTGTGGGACGACCATTCGCCGATAAAGTCCGCCGTCATCTTATCCAACGTGTCGGTGTCAAATATCGTCATGTCAACGAAGGCGGCATCGGCTGCCGTGTCGGCGGCTGCGGCAGTCGCCGTGGCGGTATCGCCGGACTCTGCCGTACCGTCGGCATAGCCCGGTATCGCGGGCGCAATGACAAGCGCCAGCGCCAGCAGCGCCGAGACGGTCGTTTTCAATAGCTTTCTCATCGGTCTGTCTCCCTTGGTGGTGGTTTTTTGTCGGAAGCCGTATTATTATATCACAGATTCTGTACAATGGGAACTGCTCTGCCCAATAAGAAAAGCCGCCATTTTTGGCGGCTTTTTCTTGCGGTATGCTTTTTATCCGCCGTATTCGCAGATATACGCCATCATTCCGCCGTACCACTGCGGGAACTCCGCGCAGGGGTCGTTGCGGCTGTCGTTGTAGTACCAGCCGCGGTTGTTCCACAGCAGCACATAGTCCTCTGCCGCGCCGTCGGAGGAGTCGACATACGAGGGCTCGCCCTTTGCCCACTGCTCGTAGGGATTGGTAGAGCCGTCCTCCCAGACCATCTTGCCGTTCTCGCGGTGACCGCCGATCCACATCATCGTCACGCCCTCGCTCTCGGCAAGATCGACAAGCTTGTTGAATTCGTCCGCGTCATTGGGCACGGCGAGATGCCCGCCCTTTGCCGCGCACTTCTTCTGCGCATCCGTCCAGCTTATATCCTCGACGATAAGCTCATAGCGGTGCTCACCGACGGCTGCGGTCGCGGTGCTCTCGGCGGCGGCGGTATCCGTCTGCGCCGTCGTGCCGCCCGGCACATACGGCGTGACACCGGCATCCGGCGTGATGGGCAGCAGCTCATCCTCCGGCACGACGTGCTCCGTCGGCAGCACGGTCTCTGCGGGCGCTTCCACGTCCTGCGCCTCGGCGGCATCTACCTGCGCGCTTGCAGCGGGACTGTCAGTCGCCTGCGTGCCGTTGAGCGCCGCCATGCTGCGGTTGAGATCCTTAATCACGGCGTTGAAAATTATCGCCACTATCACCAGCACCGCGCACAGCACCAGTATGACCGCAACGGGTCTTCTTCTGCGTTTTTTTACCTCTTCCTCCATACGACGCTCCTTTTCCATATTTCTTGTATATTGTACGACCGGGGTTATCTCCGGCTGTCGGCTCAGCACCACGGGCTCAAGCTCCGGGTTCTTCTCCACATACAGCTTTGCAACGTGCTGTCCGCCGTCCGCCCTCGGTGTCGGGCGGCGCAGCTCCGCGCTGTTGTTCTCCGCCTCGCGCGCGACCTCCGCCGCGAGGGCAAAATCGTCCGCCGGGGCTTCATCCTCCTCCGTCTTGACTTCGGGCGCGGTGTCCGTCTCGGCTGCCGCGTTCTCCTGATGCTGTGCATCATCGGGTGCCTCCTCCGCATCGGGCGGCTCCGGCTCCGGCAGGGGCTGATCCTCGTCGCGCTCGATGATGCCGACCATCATCCGCTCGATATCGCTCAGCTCGTCATCGTTCTTGTTGAATATCGTCTCCGCGCTCGGCGCACCGTTGAGATAGAGGTTTTTCAGGCAGCTCTCCGCCATCACGCGCATCTCGTCCATGCTCTGATAGCGCTCCACCGCCTTAAAGTGCGTCGCTTTTTTTATTATCGCGCCCAGCCGCCGCCCCGCTGCGGCAGGCGGGGGAAAATCGTCCCCTCCCATGCGCCGCAAAAGCGCATCGCGGCATTCCCCGTCGAACGGGAGATGTCCGCCGCTCGTTGCGTAGTAGAGCAGCATACCCACCGCGTACACGTCGCCCGCACTCGTCGGGCGGTGGTTCCAATACAGCTCCGGCGGGAGAAAGGCAAGCTCCTGCCCTGCCCAGTCCGCCTTGGACGCGCCGCCTATGGCGACATTGCCGTCCTCGTCGATGCTGATATTATCGGGATATATGCCCCCGTGATATGCGCCCGCGCCGACATCGCTTTTAACGCGCTCGCACAGCTTTATTATAAATTCACACAGCTTCTGGCGGTCAAAGCCTAATAGGCTTGCGCCGACAGCCCGCTCCGGGTCAAACACGTTTTTCTTCACGGTGAGCCTCCTCTCGCCAAGGTTCTGCAAAAAAACTTACTAATAATATTATGTTAACACACCGCTTTTGATTCGTCAATGAAAACTATTTTATTATACGACGTTTTTATGCTTATTATTTTTGCATCTTCTCTGCAAGCTTTTCCATCTGGTCGGCGTAGCGGGCAAGCTCCTTGTTCGCCCTGCCCTCCATCGTGCGGCTAATGACGAGCAGACGCTCCGCCGCAGCGATAAGGCGCTCGAACACGGGGCTGACGCGGCGCGCCTTCGTCTTTTCGACAGGCTTGCCCTCCGTCATGCGCACAAATTCCCCGCGCAAAAGGTCATAGCATGTGCCGCTGTACGGCGCGTAGGCGTTATAGCCCAGCTCATTCTTCAGGCAGGCGGCAAAGCAGTCCGCCGCGTCCGGGTCGCCGTGGTTGACGAACACAAGCTTGGGCTTCGTCTCAAAGCCCTTGAGCCACGCGATGAGCCCGCCCTTGTCCGCGTGCCCGCTCACTCCGGGCAGCACGTCGATCTGCGCATTCACGGCGATCTCCTCGCCGAGAAGCTTGAGCTTTTTTGCCCCGTCGGCAAGTATGCGTCCGGGCGTGCCGACCGCCTGATACCCCACGAAGAGCACCATGCACTCGCGCCTCCAGAGGTTGTGCTTGAGATGGTGGCGGATACGCCCCGCGTCGCACATGCCGCTCGCGGAAATTATCACCTTGGGGGTGCGGTCGTCGTTTATCGTCTTGGATTCCTCCAGCGACACGGTCAGCTTCAGCCCCGGAAACACCAGCGGATTCACGCCGGAGCGTATCAGCGCGCGCATATCGTCGTCAACAAACTGCGTGTCGCACTGCAAAAACACGCGCGTCGCCTCCACGGCAAGCGGACTGTCAACATACACGGGGAAGTCCCCATGCCCGTGCACAAGACCGCGCTCCTTTATCTCGCGTATGAAATACAGCATCTCCTGCGTGCGCCCGACTGCGAACGACGGGATGATGAGATTGCCGCCGCGGTCAAGCACGGTATGGATGCGGCGGGCAAGCTCGGAAACATAATCGGCGCGTTCCGCCGCGTGATACCTGTCGCCGTAGGTGGACTCTATGACAAGATACTCCGTGTCCTTCACGTGCTGAGGGTCGCGCAGTATGGGCTGGTTTATGTTGCCGACATCGCCGGAAAAGGTTATCTTGCGCGTCTCGCCGTTCTCGGTCAGCCATGTCTCTATCGCCGCCGAGCCGAGCAGATGCCCCACGTCCGTCAGACGGATGGTGACGCTCTCGTTTATCTGCACCGCCTCGCCGTAGGAGCACGGGCGCATCAGCCGCAGCGCGCCCTCCGCGTCCTCCATGTCGTAAAGCGGCTCAACCGGCGGCTCGCCCCGGCGCTCGCCCTTGCGGCTTTTCCACTCCGCGTCGGACATCTGAATGTTCGCGCTGTCGCGCAGCATTATCTCGCACAGCGCGCAGGTGGCGGCGCTGGCATATATCGGGCCGCGATAGCCCTGCTTGTATAATAGCGGCAGCCTGCCTGAATGGTCGATGTGCGCGTGCGTCAAAAGCACAAAGTCCAGCGCGCAAGCCGCGACGGGCAGAGGCTCGTTGACGAAAAGATCCTTGCCCTGCTCCATGCCGCAGTCGACAATGCCGCGCTTATCGCCGACCTCTATATAGGTCATGCTTCCCGTGACCTCGTGCGCCGCGCCGAGAAATGTTATTTTCATATGCCGCCTCCCTGTTTTTGACGAAAAACGCCGGTTTTTTGTTCCGTGCTTTGCTGGGTCATGTCTTGCTTCAATACGAAGCCTCACACTACTCTTTCAATATCTGCTATCGGCGCATTATACGGTATCGCCTTTTTCAGCCCATAACCTCTTTTACCGCCGTGCCGAGTGTCTTGCATACATATTCCACATCCTCATCCGACAGCAGGGTATGAAGCGGTAAAGAAATTGAATTTCGATAGTAAGCATAGGCGTTTGGATAATTTTTAATTCCACCACTCATTTCCTTATATGCCGTCATCATCGGAAGTGGCTTGTAATGCACATTGGTCATCACACCCAGCTTTGCCATCTTCTCGATTATTTTATTGCGCTGCGGCACATCTGCCCCCGGAATACGAATAAGATATAAGTGATTAGAGCTGTCCATTCCATCTACATGATGGTTCATGTGACTAATACCCAGCGATTCGCACGCTCTATCATAAACTTTAATTATTTGCTCTCTTCTTTCGAGCAGTCCTTTATATCTATCCAACTGTCGCAGCCCGATTGCCGCCATAATATCCGTCATGTTGCACTTATACCAAGCTCCGATAATGTCATACTCCCACATGCCAATTTTTGTTTTTGCCAATGCGTCCTTGTTCTGACCATGCAGGCTTAAAAGCTGGAACATTTTATAAATTTCAGCATCGGTCACCTCAGCTTTATATGCATATTTTGGAAGGCGCCAAGAAGTTACCCCCCCCTCAGCTGTTGTTAGGTTCTTCACGGCATGGAAAGAGAACGAAGTGAAATCTGCAATGGTGCCGCAATAGCGTTTTTCCTTATCAGCAATTCCATCTCCTGTATGAGACACCGTTCGGCTTGCACCGAGGCTATGTGCACAATCTGCTACGATCGCTACTCTGCTAAACGCTTTTTGAAGTCTGCTCCCTAAATTGCTCAGCGGATTGCTATCGTCACTTAGCGGAGTAAAAAGATGTCTTTTCCTTTCTACAATCTCAAAAATTCGGTCGTAATCGCATACCACACCTCCGAGATCAACAGGAATAATGGCTTTGGTTCGGGGTGTTATTGCCCTTTCCAACATATCATAATCCATCTCCGGCATATGGGTGTTTAAGTCTCCATCTTTCTGGATATCCACAAACTTCACAGTTGCCCCGCAATGAATCGCTGCAGATGCAGAAGATGTGTAGGTGTATGCCGGAACTATCACCTCATCTCCGCAGCCGATCCCAAGTATGCGGAGATTCAATTCTTCTGCTGCCGTCGCGCTGCCCAAGCAGACCGTCTTGTTGCTGTAGTGATTATCGGAACAGTCTATATCAGTATCTCCGGTTTCTATATATGCAGCAATTCTGCGCTCAAGCAGCTTTGTCCTAGGTCCTGTAGTAATCCAGCCTGAGCGAAGTGTTTCTGCCACTTCCGCTATTTCCAATTCAGATATATCCGGCGGGCTAAAACTAATCGTGCGTTTATCCATGAGATAACCTCCCTAATTTTTCGGTCACTAAAAAAGGCTTATCTGATTCGTCTCCGGCATATCGCCGAGCGCGCCGAGCTCGCGCAGCGCGTCAAGATGCGCCTGGCTGACCTTGGGGCAGGCAACGCCCAGCTCCTGCACGGAGATAAACCTCTGCCCCAGCGTCTTTACGCGGGCAAGGTCTATGGCTGCCGTCTCGCCCAGCCCCGGTATGGACACAAACGGCGGGCGAAGCCTGCCGTCGGGGGTGATGGCGAACTTTGTTGCCTCCGACTCATACAGATCTATGGGCGCGAACTCGAACCCGCGCATATTGAACTCATACACCGCCTCCAGCGTCACGAGCAGATCCTCCTCGTTCGCGGAGAGCTGGCGCTTTTTCATCTCGCCGATGCTGCGTCGCACCTCGTCCGTCCCGCCGCACATGAGCTTCGCGTCGAAGCCGCCCTTCTGACTGCGGCGGTAGAAATACGCCGAGTAAAACGCGAGGGGCTTGTGCACCTTGAACCACGCAATGCGAAACGCCATCATGACGTATGCCACGGCGTGCGCCTTCGGGAAGAGGTAGGCGATCTTGCGGCAGGACTCGATATACCAGTCCGGCACGCCGCGGTCACGCATCTGCTGCTCCGCGTCGCCGGGAAACTCCCCGCTCTTTTTCACCTTGCCCTTGCGCACCGCCTCCATCGTCTTGAACGCGAGCGCCGGGGCAATGCCCACGGAGATGAGGTATATCATTATATCGTCGCGGCAGCCGACCGCCTCGTTGACCGTCGCCGTGCCGCCGGTGACAAGATCGCGGATGTTGCCCGCCCACACGTCCGTGCCGTGGCTGAAGCCGGAAAGGCGGATGAGCGTGTCAAACTGTCTGGGCTTGGTGTCGTCGAGCATCTGGCGGGTGAACGGTGTGCCGAACTCCGGCACGCCGATGGTGCCGGTTCTGCCGATGATGGGGTCGTCGTCCGGCAGTCCGAGCGCGGCGGGCGAGGTGAAGATGGACATCGTCTCCGGGTCGGACAGGGATATTTCCTTTGCATCTACGCGCTCGCCGAGCTGCTCGGACAGATCCTCCATCATGCGTATCATTGTCGGGTCATCATGCCCCAGCTCGTCAAGCTTGAGGAGGTTTGCCTCCATGCAGTGGTATTCAAAATGCGTCGTGATAATGTCGCTGTCGGGGTCGTCCGCCGGGTGCTGCACGGGGCAGAAGTCCGTGATGTCCTTGTCCTGCGGCACGACGACGAGCCCGCCGGGGTGCTGCCCCGTTGTGCGCTTTATGCCGACAAGCCCCTGCGCAAGACGGTTCTCCTCTGCCTTGCTCGCCTTTATGCCGCGCTCCTCCAAGTATTTCTTCACGTAGCCGTAGGCGGTCTTTTCCGCGAGCGTGCCTATCGTGCCGGCGCGGAAAACATGGTCAGAGCCGAAGAGCGTCTCGGTGTATTTATGCGCCTTCGCCTGATACTCGCCGGAGAAGTTGAGGTCTATATCGGGGGTCTTTTCGTTGCCGGGGAAGCCGAGGAAGGTCTCGAACGGGATGTTGAAGCCGTCGCGGCGCATGCGCGTGCCGCATTCCGGGCAGTCCTTTTCCGGCATATCCGCGCCGCAGCCGTAGCTGTTGTCGAGGATAAACTCGCTGTGGCAGCATTTGGGGCAGACGTAGTGCGGCGGGAGGGAGTTGACCTCCGTAATGCCGGACATGTACGCCACGAGCGACGAGCCGACAGAACCTCGTGAGCCGACGAGATAGCCGTTTTCAAGCGAGTTTTCAACGAGCTTCTGCGCGGACATGTATATCACGTCATAGTTGTGGTCGAGTATGGTTTTAAGCTCGACATCGACGCGCTCCTGCACTATCTCCGGCGGGTTTTCGCCGTAGATGCGGTGCATCTTGTCGTACACCAGCGTTTTCAGCTGCTCGGCGGAGTTCTCGATTTTCGGCGGGAAGAGATCCTTGGGTAAAAGCTCTATCTCCTCCACCTGATCGGCAATGGCGCGGGTGTTGGTTATCACAACCTCCTCCGCCGTCTCCCTGCCGAGATACATAAACTCCTGCACCATCTCGTCCGTCGTGCGGAAGAAGATGGGGCAGCCCCGGTCTGCATCGGAGAATTTCTTTGCCGCCTGCAATATCTTGCGGTACTGTTCGTCCTCCGCGTCCATGAAGTGCACGTCGGACGCGGCGATAACGGGCTTACCGAGCCTCTTGCCGAGCTTGAGTATCGTGCGGTTGTAATCCTCCAGCACGTGCCTGTCGCGCACCGTGCCGTTATCTATGAGAAAGGCGTTGTTGCATATGGGCTGTATCTCCAGATAGTCGTAGAACGACGCTATCTTTTCCAGCTCCTTATCGCTTGCGCCCTTCATCACCGCGCCGTAAAGCTCCCCCATGCCGCAGGCGGAGCCGACAAGTATACCCTCGCGGTGCTGTATGAGCAGGCTTTTGGGTATGTTCGGCGTGCGGTGAAAATGCTTGAGATAGGACTGAGAGATCATCTCATAGAGGTTTTTCAGCCCCGTGCGGTTCTTCACCAGAAGTATCATGTGATACGTCTTGGCGATATCCGTGCGGCGGAGGGAGTGATAGATGCGCTCTATATCGTCCACCGTCTTTGCGCCCTGCGCGCGCAGCATGGGGATGAATTTGTCCATCATCCGCGCCACGACCATCGCGTCGTCCGAGGCGCGGTGGTGGTTGAACTGCGGCAGACCGAGGTGGTTTGAAACAATGTCCAGCTTGAAGCGCTTGAGCTCCGGCAAAAGCGCCTGAGCAAGCGCCAGCGTGTCCATAAACACCGGCGAGAAGCGCAGCCCCTGCCGGTTCGCCGCCGCCGTCATGAAGCCCACGTCAAAATGCGCGTTATGCGCGATGAGCGGGCGGTCGCCCGCAAAATCCATGAACATCTCCATCGCGGTCTTTTCGTCGGGCGCGCCGGCAACGTCGCTGTCGCGTATGCCGGTGAGCTTTGTGATGTCCGGTGGGATGTGCATCTTCGGGTCTACAAAGGTGTTGAATTCCTTTATCACGTTCCCGCCGGAGAATATGACCGCGCCGATCTCCGTCATGCGGTCGTTCATGGCGTTGAGCCCCGTCGTCTCTATGTCGAACGCCACAAACTCCGCATCTATCGGGAGGCTCGATTTGCCGATGACGGCGCTGTTGCCGTCCATATCGTTGAAATAGTACGCTTCAAGGCCGTAAATTATCTTCACGCCCTCTTTTTTGCCCGCCTTCCACATATCCGGGAACGCCTGCGCCACGCCGTGATCCGTCACGGCGACGGCGGGCATGCCCCAGTACGCCGCGCGCTTGACGACGGCGGCGGGATCGGTGAGCGCGTCCATTGCGGAAAAGCGGGTGTGCAGATGCAGCTCCACGCGCTTTGTCGGCGCATTGTCGGGGCGGATGACCTTCTTTGTGCGCACGATATTGCGCGGATCCATAACAAGGTCGTCGTCATACTTGGAGTATATTATCTCGCCCTGCACGATCAGATGATCGCCCTCGGCGACGGCGGAGATGACCCTTTTGTCCTCATCTCTGCGGAAATAGCGCGACACGCGCACGGAGTTCGTGCGGTCGGTCATGTCGAAGCAGAGCACGCCGCCGCCGTTTTGCAGCGTGCGGCTCGTCACGGCGAAAACATCGCCCTCTATCACTATCCGCCCGGATTCCAGCGTGACCGTGCTCATGGGGACACTGCTCTGCTTTATCCTCCTGCCGTAGAGCACGTCCCCCACGGCGGGGCTGCCGGCAGGCTTGGGCGCGGCTGCTGCTGCCCGTTGCGCGGCGGGCTTGACTGTCGCGGGCACGGGTGCCGTCTTGGGCGCTGCGCCCTCCGCGTTTATCACGGCGGAGGCAAGCCCGAACACGCGGCGTATACACTCGCCCATCTGCATATTCTCCGCCGGAGACGGCAGCGCGGCAAAGTGCGCGGATACGGTCATGCATTTTGCTTCCGCCTGTATGCGCACATCCGTCACATATGCCTTATCCAGTCCCCCGGCGCAGCCTGAAAGCGTCTCGCACTCCGGGAATATCGTCAGAAACGGGGTATGCTGCTCGCTCATTTCGTCTCTCCGTTGTCGCTCTTGATGAGCGCGATGAGCGCATCGCACAGCTCATCATACGGGTATGTACCCAGCACCTGCCCTTTCTTGAACAAGAGCCCCTTGTTTTTCCCGCCCGCAATGCCGTAATCCGCCTCGCGCGCCTCGCCCGGACCGTTGACGACGCAGCCCATCACCGCGACGGTTATGTCCCTGTCCATGTCGCGCACAAGACTCTCCACGCGTCCGGCGAGCGAGATAAGGTCTATCTCCGTCCTGCCGCAGGTCGGGCAGGACACAAAGCGCACGCCGCCCTTTCGCACGCCCGCCGCCTTAAGTATCGCGATCCCGGCGCTGACCTCGCGCACGGGGTCGGCGGTGAGGGAGACGCGCACCGTGTTGCCGATGCCCTCGCACAAAAGCGTGCCTATGCCGACGGCAGACTGTATCGTGCCGTTCCACTCCGTGCCCGTCTCGGTCACGCCGAGGTGAAGCGGGTAGGGGAAGCGCTCCGCCGCCATGCGGTAGGATGCGACGGTCAGCGGCACGGAGGAGGACTTCATCGAAAGGCAGATGTCGTAAAAATCGAATTTTTCCAGCAGCGCCGCGTGCCCCGCCGCGCTCTCCACCATTGCCTCCGGGCAGGGGTGCCCGTATTTCTCCAGCAGGCGCGGCTCAAGGCTGCCCGCGTTCACGCCGATGCGGATGGGGATATTCCGCGCGCGGCAGGTGTCGGCGACGGCTTTGACATTCTCCTCGCCGCCGATGTTGCCGGGATTTATGCGTATTTTGTCTATGCCGCGCGCGGCTGCCTCCAGCGCGAGGCGGTAATCGAAGTGTATATCCGCCACAAGCGGCATATCCACCCGCTCCTTTATCGCGGACACGGCGCGCGCCGCCGCCATGTCGGGGATGGCGATGCGCACGATGTCGCACCCGGCGGCGCGCAGCGCCTTTATCTGCGCCGCGGTCGCCTCCACGTCCCATGTCTTTGTGTTGCACATGGACTGCACCGACACCGATGCTCCGCCGCCCACGGCGACCCCGCCCACGTTTATTTTTCTTGTTGTGTCTCTTTTATCGCTCATTTCGTCACTATCCTGACTATATCATTAAACATTACATACGCCATAAGCGCCAGCAGCAGCACCATGCCCGCCGCGTGTATATAGCCCTCATACTTCGGGTCGAGGTGCTTTTTCGTTATCCGCTCTATCACCCACGTCACCAGCAGCAGAAAAACCCGCCCGCCGTCGAGCGCGGGAATGGGCAGCATATTCATTATCGCGAGGTTGACCGCGATGAACGCGCCGAGATAGAGTATATCCAGTATCGCGTCCGCCGTGCTCTTCGCGCTCTCGCCCGTCTGCGCCATGAGGTCAACAATGCCGACGGGTCCCGCCATGTCGTTGACCGTCACCTGACCTTGGAAAAGCTGCTCCAGCCCCATCCAGACCCAGCGAGAAAACTCCATCGTCGTGTTCCACGAATAGCGCAGCTTGTTTGCAAGCGTCGCCTCGTCATAGCCGAAGTAAAACCCGTACATCTTCTGCTCCTGCCCCTCATACTCCACGGGGACAAGCTTGAAGTCTTTCAGCTCCACGCGCTTTCCGTCACGGCGCACAATGATGTCATACGTTCCGTCGCCGCGCGAGAGGAAATCGGCAATGTCGCTGTACTGATATATGCGCCGCCCGTCGATGCTGAGAATACGGTCGCCCGCCTGAAAGCCGTCCATCCCCTCATAGGGGCAGCCCTCCATAAACGCCTCTATCACCGGCGCACGGAAGCCCGTGGCGGAGGCGTATATGCACAGCACTATCACAAGCCCCAGCACGAAGTTCATGAACGACCCCGCCGCGAGGATGACAAGCCGCTTCCAGACGCTCTGGCTCGTGAACGCGCGCGGATCGTCCAGCGCCTCGTCCTCACCCGCCATGGCGCAGAAGCCGCCGATGGGCACGGCGCGCAGGGAGTAGAGCGTCTCCCCCTTTTGCTTTTGTATAAGCGCCGGTCCCATGCCGATGGCAAACTCCTCCACCCGCACGCCGCATAGCTTTGCGGCAGCGAAGTGCCCGAATTCATGCACGGCGATGAGCACGCCGAACAGCAGTATCGCAAGAAGAATGTAGATAATGGTCATAAATGAAAGCTCTCCCTAGGGTCTGTCGGGAAGTACGGTATCATTTGCTGCCGTACTTCTCCTTTACAAAGCGCCGCGCGGCGGCATCCGCCTCAATTATCGCGTCGAGATCCGCGCCGTGCACAACGCCGACGGTGTCTATCGCCTCCGCCGCGCAGTCATAGATGCGGTTGTAGCCGAGCTTGTGATTCAAGAACAGCCGCACAGCCTCCTCGTTCGCCGCGCTCATTACGCAGCCCGCCGTACCGCCCGTGCGCGCCGCGTTCATTGCCAGCGCGAGGCACGGGGTGTTTACAAGGTCGGGCGCTTGGAAGCTGAGATCGGCAAGATTATAAAAGTCCAGCCGGTCGTTCACCGCGTCCGTGCGCTCCGGGTAGCTGAGCGCAAGCTGAATGGGCAGGCGCATATCCTGCGCGCCGAGCTGCGCCATCACCGTGCCGTCGATAAGCTCCACCATAGAGTGTATGACGCTCTGCGGGTGAATAACCACCTGTATATCGTCCGGGCGGACGGAAAAGAGGTGCATTGCCTCTATAAACTCCAAGCCCTTGTTCATCATCGTCGCGCTGTCGACGGATATTTTTGCGCCCATGCTCCAGTTGGGGTGTTTGACCGCCTGCTCCGGCGTGACGTTTTCCAGCTCCGCGCGCGCCCTGCCGCGAAACGGTCCGCCGCTGCCGGTGAGCAGCAGCTTTTTCACCTCGCCCTTTCCGCGCCCCATGAGGCACTGGAAGATGGCGGAATGCTCGGAATCGACGGGGACGATCTCCGCCCCACGCTCCGCCGCGCGGCGCATGACTATCTCCCCCGCGCAGACGAGCGTCTCCTTATTTGCCAGCGCGATGCGCTTTTTCGCGTCTATCGCGGCGAGCGTCGGGCGCAGCCCTATCGCGCCGGACACGGCGGTGACAACGCAGTCTGCCTCATCGAGCGTCGCCGCCTCGATAAGCCCCTCTATGCCCGAGCCGACGCGGATGTCCGTGTCCGCCACGGCAATTTTGAACTCCTTTGCGGCGCGCTCTTCGTATACAGCGACGAATTTCGGCTTTAATCGCCGCGCCTGCTCCTCCAGCAGCGCCACGCTCCTCGATGCCGCCAGCGCCGCCACGGGCATACCCATATGCTCCGCCACATCGACGCTCTGCCGCCCGATAGAGCCGGTGCTGCCCAGTATTGAAACGGATTTTACCATTATATCTCTCCTTCAGGGGTTCTTTACCCCGCCGTAGCGCCGGTCACGGCGCTGAAACTCGGCAATGGCGCGCTCGAGCTCGTCGCTCGTGAAATCCGGCCAGAGCACGTCGGTGAAATAAAACTCGGAATAGGCGCACTGCCACAAAAGGAAGTTCGAGATGCGCACCTCCCCGCCCGGGCGTATCAGCAGGTCGGGGTCGGGTATGCCGGCGGAATAGAGGTAAGTGCCGAAGCGCTCCTCCGTCAGCTCGCCCTCGGCGCGCCCAGCGGCATAGTCCTCGGCATAGCGCCGCGCCGCATGGATTATTTCGTCCCGTCCGCCGTAGTTGAGGCAGATGTTCGCCTGAAAGCCGTCGTAGTGCGTGCTTATCTCATTCGTGCGCGCAATCTCTGCCTGAAGCTCCGGTGAGAGCGCCGACACGTCGCCAAGCACGCGCATCTTTATTTTGTCCCGTTCCATCGTGGCTATCGCCTCTTTGAGGTATTTATCGAGCAGCTTCATGATGGTCTTGACCTCTTCGGGCGGGCGCTTCCAGTTCTCGGTGGAAAAGGCGTAGACCGTCAGATAGTCCACGCCGATATTCTTGCAGTAGGTCGCGATGCGCCTGAACGTCTCCGCCCCGGCGGCGTGACCCGCCGTGCGCGGCAGGGCGCGCTTTTTTGCCCAGCGCCCGTTGCCGTCGAGTATTATTGCAATATGACGGGGGAGACCGGATCTCTCCCGCTCCCCCGTTTTAACGGTTTCCTCCATTATGTTCCTCCGATCAGATCTCGGTCAGCTCTTTTTCCTTGCTATCCGTTATCTTGTCTATCTCCTTGGTGTAATCGTCGGTCAGCTTCTGAATGTCCTTCTCGGCGAGCTTATAGTCGTCCTCGGTTATTGCGGAGGACTTCTGCTGCTTTTTGAATTTGTCTATCGCGTCGCGGCGGATATTGCGTATTGCGACCTTTGCCTCCTCGCCGTACTTCTTCGTCTGCTTGACAAGCTCACGGCGGCGCTCCTCGGTCAGCGGCGGGAACACGAGGCGCAGCATGCGCCCGTCGTTCTGCGGGTTGATGCCGAGATCGGAGGCGAGGATCGCCTTCTCGATGCCCTTGAGCACGGAAGCGTCCCACGGCTGTATGAGCAGCGAGCGCGGGTCGGGCGAGGCGATGGACGCGACCTGCTGAATGGGTGTGGGCGAGCCGTAGTAATCCACCTCGATCTGGTCGAGCACGGCGGCGTTGGCGCGCCCGGCGCGGATAGTGGCGAGCTGCGCATTGAGCGCATCGCAGGTTTTCTTCATTTTGCTTTCAAATTCCTGATAGTCAGACATGGTTTTTTCCTCCGTTTTATTATTTCATATGTTTATTAACTTAATAAATACATGCTGTGAATTTTTATTTCACGGTTGTGCCCAGCTTTTCCCCCGCGAGCACGCGCCCGATATTCTCCGGCTCTGCCAGCGCAAAGACTATGAGGGGAATGCTGTTGTCCATGGCGAGGCTCGTGGCGGTTGAATCCATCACCGCAAGATGGCGCGAGAGCACCTCGTCATAGCTTATCTCGTCAAACTTGACGGCGGAGGCATCCTGCCGGGGGTCGGCGGAGTATACGCCGTCTATGTTCTTGGCAAGGAGTATCGCGTCGGCGTGTATCTCCGCCGCGCGCAGCGCCGCCGCAGTGTCCGTGGAGAAAAACGGCATGCCCGTGCCGCAGCCGAACAGCACTATTTTCCCGCTCTCGAGGTATTCTATCGCCTTTTTCGTGTCGTAGCGCTCACCCACGCCCTGAATGTCTACGGCGGTCATGACGCGCGCGTCCGCGCCGAGCTGCTTGAACACGTCCGCCACGGCAAGGCAGTTCATCGCGGTGGCGAGCATGCCCATTCTGTCCGCGCTCACGCGCTCCACATGCCCCGCGCCGTCCTTCACGCCGCGCCAGAAGTTTCCCCCGCCGATGACGATGCCGACCTGTACGCCCCGCTCCGCGCAGTCCTTCACGGCGGCGCACACGCGCGAAACAAAGTC
>CAVGKI010000006.1:0-32266 GCA_963629655.1 Butyricicoccaceae bacterium
AAGCAATACAGGCTGTACAGTCCACCGGCGGAGACGGCGACGCGGGTGTACTTCGCCGCGATGATGTCCGACGTCACGAGCGGCGTGTGATAAAGGTCAAATGTCAGCACCCACTTGATGCTGCTCTCGTCAAACTCGCGGTGTATCGTCTCGGCAAATACGCTGCTGTTGACGCACATCCACTGCTGAAGCGTGAAGAAGCGGAACGCGGGGCGCAGCCCGCTCTGCAAATAAATCCGCCGGGGGCAGTCGAACGCGACAAAGCTCTCGCGCCCGTCCTCGGGTATCATCGCGAGCAGCGGCATATAATCGTCCCCGTAGTCCTCAAGCGCCTGCGGCGGGTAGACGAGGGTCTTTTCCTTATAAACCTTCGTGCCGCAGCTTATCAGCACGACTGCCGACATTACAACGAGCGCCGCGCGGGTGAGCCTGCGCCGCCCCGCCGCGAGCGACGGCGCGCCAAGCTCCGCCGCCGCGACATACGCCAGCGGCAGCAGACAGATGCCGTAATGCGCGTAATCGTTGAGCGTGTACATGAAAAGCGTGTTGACCAGCGCGATGCCCAGCCAGAACGCCGACACGAACCGCCCGCGCCGCCCGACCTTGAACACCGCGCCCCACAGCGCCGCGCCCGCGAGACACCAGCCGAATATGTACCGCCGGAAGAGCACGAGCAGCGCGGTCAGCCCGTAGCTCATCTCCGTGCCGGAGACGGCGGTGTAATCGAAATTGAACAGCAGCGTCCCGTACCACATATCGTACAGCGCGCCGTGCGCGGCAAAGTACACACAGAACGGCACAACCAGCACCGCCGCGCCGAGAACAAAGCCCAGCGCATTCTGCCAAAGCGCCCTCCACTGCCGCCGCGAGATAAGCGCCGCCGTGATGAACAGCACGCCCATGCATACGCCCAGCGAGTTCGTCACGCGCGTCAAAAGCGCGAACGCAAACGTCACCCCGTACAAACACGCGGCGCGCGGCGCATGGACGCACTCTCCCTGCTCGACCCGCGCGCCCCAGCGCAGCATGCACAGGTACGACGCGAACAGCAGCGGAAGGACATACTCCTCCGTCGTGTTGCCCTCCGACCAGTTTGCGGCGAGCAGCACGGGCAGCAGAAGAGCCGCAATGAGGGAGAAGCGCGCGCTCATGCGCTCACGCAGCAGCCGATAGGCGAGATACTCGTCCGCCGCGAGGAAGAGCACCTGCAATATAAACACCCCCGTCCGCCCGCACAGCGCGTAGCCGACGGCGTTCACGAGGAAAATTATAGGTCCCTTGTGGTCAAAAAGACAGACATACGGCAGATACCCCTCCGCCCAATACTTGCCGATGGTCTGGAACATGGCGGAGTCAAAGCCCCAGTCGGAAAAAAGCGGCGAGGTAGTCTCCGAGAAAAAGAGCGCGCCGAGAAAAGCCGACAGAAGGCAGGCGAGAGGCGGAAGATATTTTGAAAAGCCGTCGGCACGGGTAGACATATAGACATGATCCTTTCAGGAAAAATAACACGGTCAGCGAGGGTAAATCCCGCTGACCGTGATTCTATCACATTTCCCGCAAAAAGTCCACCTGCGCGGAACACATCAATACGTGTGCACCGGCGGGACGCTCGTGTCGAGCGCGCAGAACTCATAGCCGTTTTCAATGCCCCATTGCAGTATCGGTTCGACCGCCTTGACGGAGTAGAGCCGTGTGTCGTGCTGCAATGAGACGGGCACGTCGTAGCGCGGGACGAACGCCTTTATCGCGCTCACGGAGGATGCCGCGTCGTTCGTGGAGTTCTCCGGACTGATGTTCCAGTCGAAATACTGCATTCCCATGCGCTCGAGCTGTGCGGTGACGGTGTCCCACGCGCCGTCCTCGCGGTTATTGAGCTTGTGGTATGCCGTGGCACTGCCGCCGGGGAAGCGGCACAGCGACGTGTATTCCCCCGTCAGCTCATACACGCGCTGACGCGCCGAGACAAGGTCGGCAAGATAGTACGCCGACGATGAATAGAGCGTGTCATACTCGTGATTTGCCGTGTGGATGCCGATGGCGTGCCCCGCCGCCTGTATCTTGGGCAGCATTTCCGCAAAATACGGGCTGCGGTCGTTCACAACGACGAAAAACGTCGCCTTCGCGCCGTATTTGTCCAGCACGTCCAGCAGCTCCTGCGTGTTCGCGCAAGGTCCGTCGTCAAACGTGAGATATATCACGCCCTCGCGCACCGCCGTCTCCGGCAGCGCGACAGGCACAACGCGCACCGTCCGCGTTGTGAAAACATCATCACCCGCCGCGCCGGCGAGGCGATACTCCAGCTTGTACTCGCCCGGGGTCATGTAATCGACCTCACCCGTGACGGCGACACGCGCTGTCGCGTCTCTGCCGTCTCTGCCGACGGCGGTGAAGCCCGGCTCTTCAAACGGTATGCCGCACGACCAGTCTATCGCATCCCCGCCGGTGAGCGTGATGGCGCGCATATCCACCGGCACGGCGGACGTGACGGCGGTAGCCTCCGCCCCATCCTCCGGCACGGAGGTCACGCCCGTGCTGCCGCATGCGGTCAAAACGAGCGCCACCGCCAGCGTGAGCATGAGCGCCGCGCAATGCCGCGCACGGCTGTGTATATCTATCATTTCGTAAGCCCTCTCTCTATCCCGAAATATATATAGTAATACAAGAATAGCATAAATTTACTGCCGTGTCCACAAAAATTTACCGGCGGCAGAATCTCTGCCGCCGGATGGGGTGAAAAGGAGCTTTAAGCGTTTACGCTGTCAAATTCTTCCTTGATAACGTCCTCCGGCTCTGCGGTGCAGAGGCTGACGACGACGATGAAGATGCAGGACACGACGAACGAGGGCAGCAGCTCATATATTGCGAATATGCCGCCGAGGGGAGCGACAAGGTACTTCCAGATGAACACGGTCGCCGCGCCGGAGAGCATACCGGCGATAGCGCCCTGATAGTTGCAGCGCCGCCAGAACAGGGAGAAGAGCATGATAGGCCCGAACGTCGCGCCGAAGCCCGCCCACGCGAAGGAGACGACGCGGAAGATGGAGCTGTTGGGGTTGCTGGCAAAGATGATGCCGAGTATCGCGACGACAACGACGGTCACGCGCGCGATGAGCATGGTCTTTTTATCGTCGAGCTTTATGCCCATAACGTCGGTGAGTATGTTGTGCGTCACGCCGGAGGCGGCGGCGAGCAGCTGCGCGTCGGCAGTGGACATGGTGGCGGCGAGGATACCGGCGATTATCACACCGGCGACAAGCGCCGCGACCGCGCCGTGCGTGGACAGCAGTGCGGCGGTGTTGACGATGAGGTTCTCCGCCTCGGACTCGGACGCGGGCAGCGCGATAGCGCCGACCTTCGTCATGCTGTACCCGACAATGCCGATGATGACCGCGACGGCGAGGGAGATGATGACCCATACGGTCGCCATGCGGCGGCTGAACGTGAGCTTCTCCTCACTCTTTGCCGCCATGAAGTGCAGCAGCACGTGCGGCATGCCGAAGTAGCCCAGCGCCCACGCGAGCGTGGAGAATATTTTCAGCGTGCCGTAGCTCCCCGCCTCGCCGGAGAGTATGTCGGTGCTGGCGGTGAAGCTGAGGTAGCCGGGGATCGCCTTCGCGTTCTCCACGACCGCGCCCCACCCGCCGGCGACGACGATGCCGAACACCAGCACGATAATCAGCGCAATGGTCATCACAAAGCCCTGAATAAGGCTCGTCACGGACGCCGCCATGAACCCGCCCGTCGCGCAGTAGGCGACGATGACGGCGGCGGAGACTATCATCGCCGTCATGTAGTCAAAGCCGAAAAGACTGTTGAACAGCTTGCCGCAGGCGGCAAAGCCGGAGGCGGTGTACGGCACGAAGAATATAATAACGGTCAGCGCGCCGATAGTCTCAATAAGGCGGGTCTTGTCACGGAAGCGGATGGCGAGAAAATCGGGGATAGTGATCGCGTCTATCTTCACGGAGTAGCGGTGCAGCCGTTTTGCGACGATGAGCCAGTTGAGGTATGTGCCCAGACACAGCCCGATGGCAGTCCACCCTGCCTCCGCCACGCCGCAGAAGAACGCCAGCCCCGGCACGCCCATCAGCAGATACGCGCTCATGTCGGACGCCTCCGTGCTCATTGCCGTCACGATAGGACCGAGCTTTCTCCCGCCGAGGTAGAAATCCTCGGATGTGCTGTTTTTCGAGTACATAAATCCGATGACCAGCATACCCACAAGGTACACGACAACGGATATAAGAATACAGATTGTTGCGGTGTTGAACATAACGCTTTCCTCTCTTTTTCAAGTCATGCGGCTATTATACCGAATATTTACCACGACGCAAGAGGGAAAATGTCCGAAAGGACTTGAAAAACCGGTTTTTTTGTTTATAATATAATTATATATAATCCTATTCATAACAGCATGAATTATTTTCATCTAATAATATGATAAATATAAGGAGCGGGGGAGTATGACGCTTGCAAAATACAGGGCGCTGATGAGCGTCGTGGAGCAGCAGAGCTTCACCAAGGCGGCGCAGGAGCTGGGGTGCACGCAGTCCGCCGTCAGCCACAGCATAGACAGCTTGGAGCAGGAGCTCGGCTTTGCCCTCATCAAGCGCAGCCGCGCCGGCGTGCGCCTGACGGGGGAGGGGGAGCGGCTGATGCCCGCCGTGCGCAATCTGCTCAGCAGTGCCGAGCAGCTCAGCCAGACCGCCGCGTCCATCTGCGGGCTGAACGAGGGCACTGTGCGCATCGGCGCGTTCACCTCCGTCGCGGTGCACTGGCTGCCCGGTATGCTCAAGGCGTTCCAGCGCGACTACCCGCGCGTGGAGTTCATGCTGAAAAACGGGGATTATCACGATGTGGAGCAGTGGCTCATCGACGGCAGTATAGATGTCGGCTTTGTCAATATGCCGTGCGCCGTCAGGTGTGAGTGCATCGCGCTGATGGAGGATCGCCTGCTCGCCGTCCTGCCGCAGGGCAGCCGCTATGCCAGCTACCCCAAGTTCCCCCTCGTCGAGTGCGAGACTGAGCCGTTCATCAGCCTGCTGGAAAGCTCCGATCAGGACTCCCGCCGCGCGCTGGAGGCGGCGAACGTCAAGCCGAACGTCCGCTTTTACACGAAGGACGACTATGCCATCATCGCCATGGTGGAAAACGGGCTCGGCATGAGCATCATGCCGGAGCTGCTGCTCAAAGGGCGTACCGACCGCGTGCAGGTCATGCCCGTTATCCCGGAGGCGAAGCGCACCATCGGGCTTGCCATCGCAGCGGGGGAGCGCGCCGGCCCTGCCACGCGCCGCTTTGCCGACTACGCGGTCAAGTTCGTGAAGGAGACGCAGAAATGAAACCACTCCGCCGATTTTCATATTGCTTGACGGGAAACGGCGGGGAATGTATAATATATAATGTATTCTATCGAATTTTTCCGAGGACAACGCACAGATGAAAAAAACAATGAGACTTGTGCTGCAGGGTGTCGTGCTGGCGGCGCTGATGGCAGCGATGGTATGGCTGTTCAAAATACGCGGGGATGTGCTGAACGCGGAGCAGGCGAATGCGGACGCGGATGCTGCCGCGACGGCGGAGACGATGGCAGCCGCCGCCTCGCCGTCGCCGTCGGTCACGCCGACGGCAACGCCCGCACCCACCCCGGAGCCCACGCCGGAGTATTTCACCATTTCCTGCATAGGGGACTGCACGCTCTGGTCGTCAACGCAGTTTGAAAACAGCGACGTGGGGCTGCCGAAAACCGTGGGCGAGGACTATGCCTACCCGTTTTCCAACACCGTGCAGTACTTTACCGATGATGAATATACGTTGGCAAACTTTGAATGCAGCCTGTCCGACACGAAGCTCAGCTCTTCCCAGATGTTCTACTTCCTCGCGCCGACCGCCTATGCCAACATCATGGTCGAGGGCGGCGTTGATTTTGTCACGACGGCGAACAACCACAGCCTTGACTTCGGCGAGGCGGGGCTGGAGAGCACGCTGGCGGCGCTGGATGCCGCCGGCCTGCCCTACGGGATGGAGCGGCAGGCGCAGATAGTCACGACGAAGAACGGCTTAAAGCTCGGCATATACACGGCGGGCAACGATATGCGCCCCGACTGGAAAACCGATGAGGCGGTCGCGGCGGTGAAGTCCCTGCGCGAGCAGGGCGCGGACTACGTGATATGTATGTTCCACTGGGGGCTTGAGCTGTATTACACGCCCAACGAAAACCAGACGAGCCTTGCCCATGCCGTGGCAGACGCGGGGGCGGATCTCGTCTACGCCTCGCACCCGCACTGCCTGCAGCCGATAGAGGAATATAACGACACGCTCATTATCTACAGCCTCGGCAACTGGGTGTTCGGCGGCAGCACACGCCCGTCCGACCCCGACACCGCGATAGTGCAGGTCAAGCTCAAGCGCGATGTTGACGGCACGGTCACGACCGACGGCTTTGACGTTATACCCTGCTGCGTCAGCAGCAACCTTGAGGGCGCGGCGAAAATGGCGGACAACTACAACAACTACTGTCCCACCCCATACGAGGAGGGCAGCGAAGCCTACGAGCGCGTGATGAGCAAGCTCAAGGGCACTTATGAGGCAAAATCCCAAGGCGCGGATTACAGCAGCTGGTACAGCAGCTGGGGCTGATAGGCTTATACTATATAACTATATAATGATAGTATTACGCGATTCCGAAAAGCGTTTTGCCGTTTTGCAGTGTTGCGGCGGCAACCTCCGGCGGCGTGAGCTGCTTCACCTCTGCTATTTTCTCGACGATATAGCGCAGGTTGCGCGAGTCGTTGCGCCGCCCGCGCATAGGCACGGGACTGAGATACGGGCTGTCCGTCTCAATGAGTATACGCTCCATTGGGCAAAGCTCAAGCACTTCGATTGCGCGGCGGGCGTTTTTATAGGTTATCGGTCCGTCAAAGCCCAGATACCAGCCACGCTTCAAAAGCTCATTTGCCATTTCCGCGCTGCCGGAATAGCAGTGGAACACGCCGCGCAGCCCGTCCACGCCCGCGACCGCCGCATACGAATCCGCGTGCGCCTCGCGGTCATGGATAATGACGGGCTTGTCCAGCTCCGCCGCGAGGCGAAGCTGCGCGGCAAGCAGCGCTTTCTGCTCGTTTTTGCGCGTGTCGTCCCAATAATAGTCCAGCCCGATCTCTCCTATCGCGACGCACTTGGGATGCCGCGCGAGAGCGGAAATTTCGTCCATGCTGTCCACCGTCACCTTGTCCAGCTCCTCCGGGTGCAGCCCGACGGCGGCATACACAAAGCTGTACCGCTCCGCAAGCGCGAGCGCTGCGCGGCTGCTCTGCGTGTCGCAGCCGGGATCAAGGATAAGCTCCGCTCCCTCTGCGTGCGCCGCGCACAGCAGCGCATCGCGATCCGCGTCAAACGCCTTGTCGTCATAGTGGGCATGGGTGTCAAAATACATGGGGCTACCTCACGTTTCGTGTTTTTATATTATTATATCCGTCTGCGGCTGAAAATGCAAATGTGCGGATAAAAACGCAGGGCGCGCCGAGCTTGGCGCGCCCTGTCTGGGTCTATGGAGAGAGGAGCGATAGAATAATATAGGGAGAATTACTTGATCTCAAGTCTGCGGCTTGCGGGGATCTCTTCCTTTTTCTTGGGCATATTCAGCGTGAGCACGCCGTCGGCGTAGCTTGCCTCGATATTGTCAACATCAATGCCGGTCACGTCAAAGCTGCGGCTGTAAGAGCCGTAGAAGCGCTCCCGCTTGACAAAGTTCTTTTTCTTGTCCTCATCGTTGGTTTCCAGCTTGCGCTCGGCGCTGATGGTGAGGCAATCATTCTCAATGTCGATCTTGATGTCATCCTTGTTGAAGCCGGGCAGCTCCGCTTCAAGCTTGTAGGCATCGCCGGTGTCGCTTACATCGGTGCGGAAAGCGGAGACGAGATTCGTGTTGCCAAAGAAGCTGCGCTCCATATTGTCCATCTCGCGGAACGGGTCGAAGTTAGCCATGCGGCGCATTGTGCGATCAAAAGGAATAAGTTCAAACATAATATATACCTCCAGATTTTTATTTGTGATTTTGTTCTCGATGAAACACTCATATCTTTCGTTTCATCTTGTATATAAGATACCGCACAAATGTTAACGAATATAGCGAATAATATGAACAAAATATGAATATTAGCACTCAAAACGTGAGAGTGCTAATGCTGAGGCGAAACATGGCGGCGGTGTTAGTCTGCACCGCCGCCGCTGTGGTTATGCAATTCAAAGCACCTTGGAGAGAAAATCTTTAAGGCGCGGGTTCTGCGGGTGGTCGAATATCGCAGAGGGCGCGCCCTCCTCAAGTATCTTGCCGTCTGCCATGAAGAGGACGCGGTCGCCCACCTCGCGGGCGAAGCCCATCTCATGCGTGACGACGACCATTGTCATCCCCTGCTGCGCCAGCTCCTTCATAACGTCCAGCACTTCGCCGACCATCTCCGGGTCGAGGGCGCTTGTCGGCTCGTCAAAAAGCATGACCTCCGGCTCCATCGCGAGGGCGCGGACGATCGCGATGCGCTGCTTCTGCCCGCCGGAGAGCATCGCGGGGTACTCATTCGCCTTGTCGGACAGCCCCACGCGCTCCAACAGGCGCATTGCCGTTTCATCTGCCTCCGCCTGTGTTTTCAGCTTGAGGTGTACGGGCGCGAGGGTGATGTTGCGCTTGACCGTCATATGCGGGAAGAGATTGAAATGCTGGAACACCATGCCCATCTTCTGACGGTGCAGATTGATGTTGACGGACTTGTCGGAAAGATCGGTGCCGTTAAAGACGATGCTGCCGGAGGTCGGCTCCTCCAGCAGATTGAGCGAGCGGAGCATCGTGGACTTGCCGGAGCCGGACGGACCGATGATGGCGACGACCTCGCCGCGCTTGATGTCCATGCTGCAATCGTCGAGCGCCTTTACCTGCCCGTTGTTATATTCCTTTGTCAGATGCCTGACCGAAATAAGAGTATCAGTGGTGCCTGTCGCCACGGCGCATCCTCCTCTCTATTGCCTCAATGCCCTTGGAGGCTGGGTAGTTAATGCAGAAGTAAATAAGAGCCGCCATTGTGTACGGTGCGAGGGTGATATATGTCGCGCTTGCGACGGTCTTGGCGGCAAACATCAGCTCCGCCATACCGAGCATGGAGCAGATGGAGCTCTCCTTGACCATGGTGATGACCTCGTTTGCAAGGGCGGGGAGGACGTTCTTCACCGCCTGCGGCAGAACGACGAGGCGCATACTTGCCGCCGCGTTGAGCCCGAGCGAGCGCGCCGCCTCCGTCTGCCCCACGTCAACGGCGAGAATGCCGCTGCGGAATATCTCCGCCACATACGCCGAGGAGTTGAGCGCAAGCGCCACAACGCCGGGAATAAAGCGGCTTATGTCCACGAAGCCGAGAATCGTGACGCGCGGAATGGTCACCACGCCGAAAAGCCCGAAATAGATAATACTGAGCTGGACGAGCAGCGGCGTGGAGCGGAACACCGCAATGTACGCGCTTGAGAGGCACCTTATGAGCTTGTTTTTGCTCAGACGCATCAGCGCCAGCAGCAGCGCCGGAATGACGGCGAGCGCCACGGCGACCACGGCGAGCAGGAGCGTATATTCAATGCCTTGGATAAAAAACTGACCGTACTTCGGCAGAAAAGAAAAGTTGAAGAAATTCGCCGGACTCATGTCGGTGAAGAGGTTAGACCACCACATCTGATATATGTCCTTTCTCTGTGGAGTTGGGGGCGCGACGGAATAGAGAAATTGGAAAGCCGGTGGGCTTCATCGGCTTTCCAATTGGGTTTTACGTGTTTCTGCGGCTTATCAGCCGGCTGCAGCCTCATCGGCGGGAGCGTCGGCGGAAACCTCCTCGGCAACATCGGTGAGTGCATCGGCCTGAGCCACGAACTCCTCAATCTTGTTCTCGGCGAGCATCTTGGCGATTGCAGCGTTGATACCGGGGAGCAGACCCTTCGGGTCACCCTTCTGGACGGCGATGCAGTAGGGCTCGGCAGAGCCAAGCTCATCGGAAGCGACGGCAACAGCGAGGTCGGAGTTGGTGGCGGCGTAGTTCAGCGCAACACTGCCGTCGAGCACAGCCGCGTCGATCTTGTCGTTGACGAGCTGGTTGATGATGTCGTTGACGTTCTGGAGGGAGACGAGGTTCGCGCCGGTCATCTGCTCGGTGACGATGGTCTCCTTGGTGGTTGCGGTCTGCGCGGCAACGGAGAGACCGTCAAAGTCGGCGAGAGTCTTGTAAGTCTCGGCCTTGTCAGCCTTGACGAGAATCATCGCGGGGTAGTCGGTGTAGTACGGATCAGAGAAGTCGGCGGCGTTCTTGCGCTCATCGGTGGCTTCCATAGCCGCCATTACCATGTCGTAATCGCCCTTCTGCAGGGAGGCGAGCAGGTAGTCAAAGCTCATGTTCTCGACCTTGAGGGTCTTGCCCATTTCCGCAGCAATGTACTCTGCCGCGAAAACATCGATGCCGCCGTAGACCATCTCGCCGCTCTCGTCGGGGTACATAAACTCAAACGGGGCGTAGTCGGCGGAGGTGCCGAGTATCAGCTCGCCGCCCTCGGCGGGTGCTGCTTCCTCAGTGGCTTCTTCAGTAGAGGCTTCTGCGACAGCGGTTGCCTCGGCTGCGGGAGCCTCGGTCGCAGCGGGAGCAGATGCGGATGAGCCGCAGGCGCACAGCGCGAACACCATGGTAAGCGCCAGCATAAGGGAAATTATCTTTTTCATTTTATTCTCCTCTTTTTCTTGTCAATTTTTCATTTTGTCTCTCGACGCTGTGAAGTATAGCACGAATAAATATTCATTGTCAATACCCTTTTTGCGAATTTTTTCGATAAATTTTCATGCCGCACTGTGCACCCTGCACAATACGCCGAAAAAGTTGTTGCATAAGCGCCTGTGAGCAGTTATAATACCCTCATATACTAAATATCACCGGCGAGGTTTATGCATTTTGACATGGATATTATGAATAATTCATATCTGTATATCGACACGGACAAGCTGCGGAAGAATATCCGCACTATACTCAATACGCTCCCCGACGGGGCGCGGCTCATCCCCGTGCTCAAGGACGATGCTTACGGGCTGGGCGCGGCGCATATCGCGCGCACGGCGGCAGAGTTTGAGGAGATCGACTGCGCCGCTGTTGCGCACGTGTCGGAGGGGCTGAGCCTGCGCGCGTCCGGCTGGACGCGGGATATACTCGTGATGAGCAGCGCCCTGCCTTTTCAGCTTCCCGCTGCGGTGGAGACGGGGCTGACGCTCGCTTGCGCGTCGACCGATTTCGCGCGCACGCTCGATAACTGCGCGAGGGGGCTTGGGCTTCGCGCGCGTGTGCATATAAAAACAGACACAGGGCTGCACCGCATCGGTGTTGAGCCGGGAGCGGAGCTGGACGCGCTCATCGCGGCGCTCGGCACGGCGGAGAGCATAGATGTGAGCGGCGTGTTCTCGCATTTTGCGGACACGGATAACGCCGCGCTGACGGCGCGGCAGTTCGCGCGCTTCGAGAGCGCCGCCGAGCAGCTCGCGGCAGCGGGATATACGGGGCTTATGCGGCACATATCCTCCTCCGCCGCGCACGAGCAGTACCCGCAGTATGCGCTGGACGCGGTACGCATCGGGCGGGGGCTGTACATGGACGCGCCGAGCGGCGCACAGCACGGCATTGAGGAGATTGCCACATGGCGCACCTACGTCACGGCGGTCAAGCGCCGCCGCGCCGGTGACACGCTCGGCTACGGCGGAGCGTACACACTCTCGCATGACGCGGATATTGCCACGCTCGGCGTGGGCTACGGCGACGGGCTGCAAAGCGCGCTGTGCGCCGCGCATGCGCCGGTGCTGGTGAACGGGCGGGAGTGCCCGCTGCTTGCCTGCTGCATGGATCAGGCGTTCGCGGATGTGACTGGTGCGGACTGCCGCGTCGACGACAGCGTGACCATATTCGGTTATGACGAGGGTGGGCGGCTGCTCTCATCGCAGGCGCAGGCGCTGCTCATCGGCGGCGACGAGGGCTGCGGGCTGACCTCCGCGCTCTCTCCGCGCGTGGCGAGGGTGTACGGTAGTGACCAGTGATTAGTGGTCAGCAAGTGTAGTATAAGTAATTACTATGCATTGAATTATGCATTGACATTTTGCGGCATGCGCGCTATATTCAGCTTGGTACTGCTACTATTACTTGATACTACTAATATAGATAGAGAAAGGCGGCATAATATATGAAAAAGATAGCGCTTGTTACGGGCGGCAGCGGGGGAATAGGGCGCTGCACGGCGGCGGAGCTGGCAAAAGCCGGCTGCACGGTGTATGAGTTTTCGCGCAGAGAGATACCGGCGGACGGCATTGAACACATGAGCGTGGACATCACCGACGAGCAGCAGGTGCGCGCGGCGGTGGACGAGATCGCAGCGCGCGAGGGGCGTATCGACATACTTGTCAACAACGCGGGCTTCGGCATATCCGGCGCGGCGGAGCTGACCGACACGCGCGACTCGCACGCCCAGCTTGAGCTGAACGTGTTCGGCATGGACAACGTTACGCGCGCGGTGCTGCCCGTAATGCGCAGACAGGGCGGCGGACGCATTGTGTGCATGAGCTCTATCGCAGGGCTCATTCCGATCCCGTTCCAACTGTGGTACTCCGTGAGCAAGGCGGCGGTCATTGCCTATGTCCTCGCGCTTCAAAACGAGGTCAAGCCGTTCAATATCCATGTCTGCGCCATTATGCCGGGCGATATTTCCTCCGGCTTTACCGATGCGCGGAAGAAGTCCGACGTGGGCGACGATGTCTATGCCGGGCGCATAGAGCGCTCCGTCGCCGTGATGGAGCATGACGAGCGCACGGGCATGACGGCGGAGTACGCCGGGCACTTCGTGGCGAAATACGCGCTGAAAACGACCTCGCGCCCGCTTGTGGCGATGGGGCTGGCGTATAAGGGCGCGGCGGCGCTGGGCAAGCTCCTGCCGAGGCGTATGTCCAACTGGATAGTCGGCAAAATGTACGCAAAATAAGGCGCGGCTCAAAAGTAAGCGGCAAAATAAACAAAAAGCGGAATATGTTCGTGCAAGACGGACAAATCAGAACTTCTGCGGCAGGACAAAGGCGTTTTCATCCCCTGCGTTTGGGGAAAAATCGCGCTTTATCCTGCCGCTTTGGTGAAAATACGATTTTTTGAAGTTATATTTGTACGGTTAGTACAGCCAAACTTTATTGTTATTTTATTGACGACTTGGATAAAATAATGTATAATACCCTGCGATATGAGAGACGGGGCAGCCCGTGTCGTATATCATATTCCATATTCATTTATATGATAGGAGAGCATTATGAAAAAGATTGCAGCACTTTTACTGGCACTTTGCATGGTTTTCGCCCTGTGCGCCTGCGGCAGCACCGCAGCCCCCGCAGAGGCGACACCCGCAGCCACAGCCGAGGAGGAAACTCCTGCGGCTGAGACGGAAGCTCCCGCAGCGGAAGAGACCGCCGCTGCCGCCGGTGATTACACCCTCGGCATGGGCATCTCCCTGAGCACCGATTCCTCCGACACCGGCAATGCGCAGGTCGACGCGACTGTCGCCGCCGTCGTTACCGACGCGGAGGGCAAGATTGTTGCCTGCCGCCTCGATGTTGCGCAGAGCAAGATGGACATTTCCGAAGGCACGGTCGATACCGCAGCAACATTCCTAACCAAGATGGAGAAGGGCGACGACTACGGCATGGTTGCTTACGGCAACGCGATAGCCGAGTGGTACGACCAGGCAAAGGCGTTTGAGAGCTATGTTGTCGGCAAGACCGGCGAAGAGGTCGCAGCACTGGAGACCGTGCTTAACGAGAGCGGTCACAATGTTTCCACCGATGAGACTCTGCTTGCCGGCTGCACCATGGACATTGTTGCCTTCAAGGAAGCCGTCGCCAAGGCATGCAGCGGCGTCAACACCATGAGCTTCACCGCTGACGGCGCATTCACCCTCGGCGTTGCCGCCAAGACCACCGCTGCCGAGTCCACCGACCCGACCGACGATGCCGACGGCATCGTGAAGATGTACACCGACTTCGGCGCTGCCGTTGTCGATGCCAACGGCGTTATCCTCGCCGCCGTCAACGACGCGACCCAGCCCCAGATAAGCTTCAACGCTGACGGCGAAATTACCGACACCGTTTTCAAGGGCACAAAGATGGAGCTTGGCGATGATTACGGCATGGTCGCCTACGGCGCTGCCATAGCCGAGTGGGACGCTCAGTCCGCCGCTTTCTCCGCCTACACCGTCGGCAAGACCGCCGATGAGGTTCGCGCCATCGAGACGACCCAGAACGACCACGGCTACTCCGTCGCTGCCGACGAGACGCTTTTTGCCTCCTGCACCATGCAGATCACCGGCATGATGGACGTTATCGCACAGGCAGCCGACTACGCCCGCTGACAAGATAAGATAATAAGATAAAAAATACGCACGGGAGATGTGTCAATGAAAAGAATAGGGTGCTGGCTTTTGCTCACCGCGATGGTGATCCCGCTTCTTGCCGGATGCACCGCGCCGGCTGCTCCGGCGGCAGCGCAGACGGAGAACAAGGGAAAGTCCTATTTCACATACTTTGACACAGTCTCCTATGTGTACAGCTATGCAGGAGACTCGGCAGAGCAGTTCGATGAACGCTCTGCCGAGGTTTCTGATATTCTGGGGGAATATCACCGGCTCTTCGATATATACCATGAGTATTCCGGCGTGAACAATCTCTGTACGCTCAATCTCAATGCCGGGGGAGAGGCGATAGAGGTCGATAAAAAGCTTGTTGACTTTCTCCTTTACGCGCGCGAGCTTTATCAGGCGACGGACGGGGAGATGAACGTGATGATGGGCGCGGTGCTGCGCATATGGCACGACCTGCGCGACGCGGCAGCCGACGATGCGCAATCGGCGCGCCTCCCGACGGAGGAGGAGCTCGCCGCAGCGGCGGAGCACACGGACTTCTCGCTTCTGGAGATAGATGAGGAGAAGTGCACCGTCCGCATTGCCGACCCTGAGGCATCCATTGATGTCGGCGCGCTCGGCAAGGGCTACGCCACGGAAATGGCGGCGCGCGCCCTTGAAGCGGAGGGCGTGAGCGCCTATGTGCTCAATGTCGGCGGCAACATACGCATCATCGGCACGAAGCCCGACGGCACGGGCTGGGTCACGGGAATAAAAAATCCGCAGAACACGGACGAGTTTGCCATAAAGCTGCGCCTTGCGGACACGTCCTGCGTCACCTCCGGCGTGTATGAGCGCTATTATACCGTCGACGGGGTGCGCTATCACCATATCATAGATAAGGACACGCTCTTCCCGGCGGAGTATTTCAGCTCTCTCACGGTCATCACGAAGAACAGCGCGCTTGCCGATGCCCTGTCCACGGCGCTGTTCTGCATGCCGTATGACGACGGCGCGGCGCTGGCGGAGGAGCTTGGCGTGGATGTGCTGTGGATATACCCGGACGGAGAGATAAAATACACCCCCGGCATCGAAAAGCTGATAGAAAATTGAAATCCGTATAGATGTATTTAATGGAAACAATATATAGTATAGTATGTATAGTATACGTAGGGCAGCACCGCACAATGCGTAAACCGTGTTGCGCGGTACTGCCCCCAAGAAAAAAGGAGGCATGAGGCTACAATGAACCTCAAAAAGAACATTTCAACGCTGAAACTGCCCCACTATAAGCAGACCGCGCCGATGCCGTCGGTTCGCGTTGCGCCCCCGCCGGAGGTGCTGCTGCCGATGAATATGCACTCCGGCGGCGCGGCTGTCCCCGTTGTGGAGGTCGGTCAACACGTCCTCGTCGGGCAGCTTATCGCCAAGGAGGACGGCAAACACTCCTCGCCCGTCCATGCCACCGTCTCCGGCACGGTCAAGGCGATCGAGCCTTACGGCAAGACCGCTGCCGTGCGCATCGAGAGCGACGGCAAAATGGAGAAGAGCCCCGATGTGAAGCCGCCGGAGGTTCATGACCTTGACAGCTTTCTGCAGGCGCTGCGAGAGAGCGGCATTGTCGGACTTGGCGGCGCGGCGTTCCCCGTGTGGGCAAAGCTCGATGCCGTGCACCGCGGTCCGATAAAGACCGTGCTCATCAACGGCGCGGAGTGCGAGCCGTTCATCACCAGCGACTACCGCACCATGCTTGAGCACAGCGATTACATCAAAAAGGGCGTTGCGCTGCTGAAGGAATACCTCAAGAGCGAGGAGTTCATCATCGGCATAGAGAAGAACAAGCCCGATGCCATCGCCAAGCTGACGGAGGTTTTTGCCGACGATCCCGCCGTCACGGTCAAGCCGCTTGACAGCGTGTACCCGCAGGGGGCAAAGCAGGTGTTTTTATACAACGCCACAGGCAAGGTCGTCGGTCCCGGACAGCGCCTTGCATCCCTCGGCGTTATCATCATCAACGTCACCTCGCTCACCAAGGTCGCGCAGTATATCGAGGACGGCATGCCCCTTGTTGAAAAGACCGTCACCGTTGACGGCTCTGCCGTTAAGGAGCCGAAAAACCTTGTCGTCCCGATAGGCACGTCCGTGGGCTATGTTATCGAGCAGTGCGGCGGCTTTTCGACAGAGCCGGGCAAGGTCATGCTCGGCGGACCGATGATGGGCAAATGCGTATCAGACCTCACCGCCCCCGTCATCAAGGCAACGAACGGAGTCCTTGCCTTTGACCGCAAGGACTCTGCCGTGCTTGAGCCCACCCCGTGCATCCACTGCGGGCGCTGCGTCGCGAACTGTCCGCTCGCGCTCAACCCCACAGCCTTTGCCAAGGCGCTGGAGATAGAGAACGAGGCGAAGCGCTATGCCGTGCTCACGCGTGAGCAGGTGTCGCTGTGCATGGCTTGCGGGTGCTGCTCCTACGTCTGCCCCGCGCACAGACCGCTTGTGGACAATAACAGCGCGGCAAAGAGCTTTGTCAGAAAATACAAAGCCGCGCTTGACGAAGCCGCGAAAGGAGGCAGGGAATGATGGAAAAGCTCATTGTGACCAATGCACCCCAGATCCACACCTCGGATTCCAGCCGCCGCATAATGCTGGATGTGATCATCGCGCTGCTGCCCGCCGCCGTCGCCGCAGTTATAATTTTCGGCGTGAATGCGCTCGGCGTGCTTGCTGCGTGCATTATCGGCGCTGTCGTGTCGGAATTTCTCTTCAACCTTGTCACCCATAGACCGCAGACCGTCGGCGACATGAGCACCGTTGTGACAGGGCTGCTGCTGGGGCTGAACCTCAGCTCCGCCGTGCCGCTGTGGCAGTGCGTGGTGGGCGCGGCGTTCGCCGTCGTTGTTGTCAAGTGCCTGTTCGGCGGGCTGGGTCATAACTTTGCCAACCCCGCCATCTCGGCGCGCGTGTTCATGCTCCTCGCCTTCTCCGAGGTGGCGGGCGGCGCAATGCCCGCCGTGGTGGAGCTTGAGGCTTCCGCCACGCCGCTGGAGCTTATCGGCAGCGGCACCGAGCAGCTTCCGAGTCTTATGGACATGTTCCTCGGTCTGCGCGGCGGCGCTGTGGGCGAGGGCTGCATCCTCGCACTGCTCATCGGATATGCATATCTCTGCGCGCGCCGGGTCATAAAGTGGTACGTTCCCGCCGCGTTCGTGGGCACGGTGTTCGTGCTCTTCCTCGCCGCGTCCGGCAGCTTCACCACCGCGCTGTATGAAATCATGGCGGGCGGCGTGTTCATCGGTGCGATCTTCATGGCGACCGACTATGTGACCACGCCCATCAACAATACCGGGCGCGTCGTGTTCGCCCTCGGCTGCGGCGTGATAACGTTCATCATCCGCAAATTCTGCACCTACCCGGAGGGCGTTTCGTTCTCCATCCTTGCCATGAATATCCTCACCCCGTATATTGAAAAGTGGACGGCGAAAAAGCCGCTTGGAGGTGTCTGAGATGAAAAAGTATGCTTTCAAGGGTGTTATAGTGCCCGTTCTCATCGTCCTTGTGTTCCTCGCCGCGCTCACAGGTGTCGGCGCTTACACCGCGCCGCTCATTGAGGCGAACGGCTCTGCGGCGGAGCTGGAGCCGCTCTATGCGGTCATGCCCGACGCGACGGGGTTTGAGACCGTCGCGCTCGACACGGTGCCGGACACGGTGCAGGGCGTGCATCGCGAGACCTCCGGGCAGGGCTACGTCGTGCTGCTGTCCACCACGAAGGGCTACACCGGCGACCCCATTGATATTACCCTTGCAATAGATGCCAACGGCAAAATCTCCGGCATCAAGCTCACGCAGTTTGCCGACAGCAAGCACTTTGGCGAGGATTACCCCGATACCTATCTGGGGCAGGATTCCGCGCTCGGCGGCGTGTCTCTCGTCGCGGGCGTGACTTATTCGTCCAAGGCGTTCAAGGAAGCCGTTGAGGACGGCTTTGCGGTGCTGACGGAGAACGGGCTTGTCTCCGCCGGTGTCAAGAGCAATGACCAGATTCTTATGGAGCTGCTGCCCTCGCTCTTCCCCGGCATGGCGAACACCGAGGGCGTTGCGCAGTATAACGAGCGTGAGCTCTCCGGCGGCAAGCTTATAAAGGCGCTCGACTCCGCCAACGGTGTCGGCATTGCCTACATCGCTGCCGACGGCGATGAAAACTATCTCGTGCTTGTCAACGATTCGCTCACGGCGCGCGCATATGACATCAACGGCACGGACGTGACGGAGAGCGTCGATGCCGCCATACTCGATGAAGCGACGACCGACGCGGCGGCAAACATCGAGGACAACAGCAAGAAAGAAACAAAGAAATTCACGAAGCTCACCTCCGACGATGCGCAGATCACGCCGCTGGAGCTTGGCGGGGTGTACGGCACCGTCTCCGGCGTGTACTCCATCACTGCCGACGGCACGACGTACTACGGCATTGCCGCCCGCCCGCTTGGGTACGGCAACCTGCCCATGGCGCTTTACTACGTGCTCGACGAGAGCGGCGCGATCGTGTCCATGACGGCGGATGAGTTTATCCTCATGGGCGATTATTTCAATGCCTACGAGCTTGAGGAGGACAGCTACAAGGCGGGCTTCGTCGGCGTGACCGGCGAGAGCTTCACCGGCGATGAGGCGCTCATCTCCGGCGCGACAATCTCCACCAACGCCGTCAAGACCGGCACGGCGGATGCGTTTGCCGCCTTTGCGGAAATTCAGCAGAACGGAGGGGAAGGCTGATGAAAGACAATAAGCTCTGCGCCGCCATCGCGCAGAACCCCGTGATGGTTTTGTTCCTTGGCGCGTGCCCCGCACTGGGCGCGACGACGGATGTGCTGTGCGCGCTGGTGCTGGGCGCTGCGGCACTGGCGGTCATGCTGCTTGCGTCCCTCGCAGCAGCGCTGCTGAAAAATGCCGTTGCCGATAAGGTCAAGCCCCTGACGAATTTCATCCTCGTCGCGGGCTTCGCCGCAATCGTGCAGCTTCTCATGAATGCATGGTTTCCGGCGCAGTTTAATGCGCTGGGCGTGTACACCGCGCTGCTCGCGGCAGACCTGCTCGTCTATGCCGAGACGGAGCGCGCCTCCGTCCGCCCCGTGAGTGCGGCGCTGGCGGACAGCTTTCTGACGGGGCTGGGCTATGCCCTTGCGCTTGTTATCACCGCGCTGCTGAGGGAGCTTTTCGGCGCGGGCAGCGTCGCGGGTGCAGCCGTGCCGTTTTTTAAGGCGCACGCCGTGCCCCTGCTGACCTCTGCCGCCGGCGGCTTCTTCGTGCTTGCCATCGTCATGGCGAGCGTCCAAGCCATCTTCAAAAACCGCAATGCCGCCATCGGCGGCGCTGCCGCAGACGCTGCGGCGGTCTGCGCGGAAAAGGAGGCATAAGCCATGGATATAAAGACATTTCTGCTTGTCATCATCGGCGGCGCGCTCGCGAACAACTGCGTTCTGACACAGTTTTACGGGATAACCCCGGCGCTCGGCGCATCGGGGCAGGCAAAGGCGCTGCTCAGGCACGCCCTTGCCGTCACCGTGGTCACGCTCATCGCCGCCGTTATCACAGGGGTGTATTCCTTTGGCGTGTACACCACGTTTCTCACCGCAATGTGGGTGCTGCTTGCCGCAGGACTTATCGGAAAATATTTCACGGATAAGTGGCTGCTCGTCGCGCTCAACGGCGTTGTGCTCGGCACGGCTGCGGGCGCTGTGAGCGCCGGACTTGTCGAGCGGATCGCCGCCGCGCTTGGCGCGGGGCTTGGCTTTGCCGTGGCGCTGCTGCTCTTTGCCGGGGTCGAGACGAGGATAGACGACAGGTATGTCCCCGCCGCGTTTCGCGGCTTCCCCGTGCGCCTGCTCGCGGCGGGCATAATCTGCATGGCGGTCGTCGCGTTCAAATGAGCGGCGCGAAAAAGCGCACCCCGGTTGAGCTTATCGTGCTTGCACTGCTGCTGCTTGCCGCAGCCGCGGCGGGGCTGTGGTTTTTCCTTGGGCGCACGCCGGGCACATGGGCGGTCGTCCGTGTCGAGGGGCGCGAGATCGCGCGCTATTCGCTCGCGCAGGACGGCGTGTATCCCCTCAACGGCGGCACAAACGTGCTCACCGTTGAAAACGGCAGTGCCGCCGTCACGCAGGCGGACTGCCCGGACAAAATATGCGTCGAGCAGGGGCGCGTCCGCTACACGGGGCAGTGCATCACCTGTCTGCCCAACAAGCTCACCGTGACGCTTGAGGGCGGCGGCGAGCCGGAGGTGGATTTGGTCAGTTAGAATAATACAGCACAGACAGCGGAGCAACGTATTCCCGGTGCTCCGCTGTCGTTTTTTTATCGTTTTTGTGCTTGTAAAAACGCCGCTGTCCATATATAATAAGAATAGGATTAAGAATAACGGGCTTGGAGGTGAAGCGCATTGCTTATAGGGTCAACGTTTTTCGTCAACATGGCGGTGGTGTGGCTCGCGGCTATGGTTGTGCTGCTGATTGTGGAGGCGATAGTGCCGGGGCTGGTGTCGATATGGTTCGCCATCGGCGCGCTTGCCGCGCTTATCGCGGCGCTGCTGAACGCTCCGCTGTGGCTGCAGGTGGTGTGGTTCCTCGCGGTGTCGGTGGCAGCGCTCGTGCTCACCCGCCCGCTGGCGCAGCGCTATGTCAACGCAAAGGTGCAGCCGACGAATGCCGACGCGCTCATCGGGCGCGACTGCGTTGTGACGGAGGGGATAGACAACCTCGCCGGGACGGGCGCGGTGAAGATAGACGGCAAGGTGTGGACGGCGCGCGCGGAGGACGAGAACGACAGATACGCCGTCGGAGATGTCGTCAAAGCCTTGAAAATAGAGGGCGTTAAGCTGATAGTCAGGAAATAATAAGAGCGCCGCACGCAGCGGCGGAATGGAGGAAAGCGTATGATATTTGCGGTCATAATAGTTCTCATCGTTGCGATACTCATCGCCAATATACGCATCGTGCAGCAGGCGAAGGCGTATGTGGTGGAGCGCCTCGGCGCGTACAAGACCACGTGGGGTGTCGGCATCCATGTCAAGATGCCGTTCATCGAGCGCGTGGCGAAAATAGTCACGCTTAAGGAGCAGGTGGCGGACTTCCCGCCCCAGCCGGTCATCACCAAGGACAATGTCACCATGCAGATCGACACCGTTGTCTACTTCCAGATAACCGACCCCAAGCTCTACACCTACGGCATTGAGCAGCCCATGTTCGCCATCGAGAATCTCTCCGCCACGACGCTGAGAAACATCATCGGCGATCTCGACCTTGACCAGTGTCTGACGAGCCGCGACATCATCAACACCAAGATGCGCACCATTCTCGACGAGGCGACAGACCCTTGGGGCATCAAGGTCAATCGCGTGGAGCTGAAGAACATTCTCCCGCCGAAGGAGATCCAGAACGCGATGGAAAAGCAGATGAAAGCCGAGCGCGAGCGCCGCGAGGCGATACTGCGCGCCGAGGGCGAAAAGCGCGCCGCCATCCTCGAGGCGGAGGGCGAAAAGGAATCCGCGATACTGCGCGCCGACGCGAAAAAGCAGCAGCAGATACTTGAGGCGGAGGGCGAGGCGGAGGCAATCCTCACCGTCCAGCGCGCCACGGCGGAGGGCATCAAGCTCATCAACGAGGCTGCCCCGTCCGACGCGGTGCTGCGGCTGAAGGCGCTGGAGACATTCGCCGCCGCAGCGGACGGCAAGGCGACGAAGATAATAATCCCCAGCGAGATACAGGGCATTGCCGGACTTGCGGAGGGCGTTATCGAGGCTGTCAAGGAGAAATAAATTTACGATTGACCAGTGCAAGCCGGCGGCGTTCGCCGCCGGCTTTGTGCGATATACGGGAAAGAGAAGAGGTAAGAAACATATGAGCAGCAAGAAGGCACTGGATTTCATGGCGCGCCACGGCATGAGCGCGGGCATAGACCCGGCAGAATATGCCGAGCGTATGCGGCAGGATATGGAGCGCGGGCTCAAGGGCGAGAAGAGCGCCATGCCGATGATACCCACCTACATAAAAAGCAGCGGGGAGATACCAAAGGGCGTGCCCGCCGCCGTTATCGACGCGGGCGGCACGAATTTCCGCCGCGCGCTCGTCACGTTCACGGACACGGGCTATGACGTGAGCGATATGGTCAAGTGCAGAATGCCCGGCACGGAGAAGAGCGCCACGTGGGAGGAGTTTATATCCTTCACGGCGGACAGCTTGCAGCCGCTCATGGACAAGACCGACCTCATAGGCTTCTGCTTTTCCTACAACGCCGATATTACCCCGGAAATAGACGGGCTTGTCAAGCGCATCGACAAGGAGGTCGTGATAACAGGCTCGTCCGGCAGGCTCGTGGGCGCGTCGCTCACGGCGGAGCTGGCGCGCCGTGGGATAACGGGCAAGCGCGTTTTCATTCTGAACGACACCGTTGCGGCGCTGCTCGGCGCGTCCTGCACGCTCGACAAGAGCGCATACGGCGGCTTTATCGGACAGATAAGCGGCACGGGCACGAACACCTGCTGCGCCCTGCCGTATCGGCGCATCCCCAAGCTGGGACGCGACGAGGACGGGAGCATTCTTGTGAACCTCGAATCCGGGCTGTACGACGGCATGCCGCAGGGCGATTTTGACCTTATCCTCGACCGCGAGAGCAACAATCCCGGCGAGAAGATAATGGAGAAGCTCACCGCAGGTGCGTATCTGGGGGAGCTTGGAAGGCTCATTCTCCGTGCGGCGGCGGACGAGGGGCTTTTGAGCGCGGGCTCTGCCGCGCGCGTGCGTGCGCTGGGCAGGATAGATGCCTCCATCATAAACGCATGGGCGAGCGGGGAGAGACTCGACCTTGCTGCCGACAACGCCGAGGACGCGGACTTTGCGCAGACGGTCAGCACGGAGCTGTTTCGCCGCAGCGCGCAGTGCGTGTGCGCCAATCTCACGGGCATTATGCTGCTCACCGGCACGGGCGGCGATGCCTCGCGCCCGGTGTGCGTGTGCGCCGAGGGCTCGCTCGTCGGGCGCAGCCACCATTTCCGCGCCATGCTGGAGACGTTTTTGCGCGAGGACGCGGCGGGCAGACTCGGCAAGCACGCCGTGCTGCGCGTCAGCAGCGAGACCACACTGCCCGGCTCTGCTGCCGCAGCGCTGTTGAACAGATGAGGAGAGACACACAGGTATGAAAATCTGCGTTTTGAACGACGGCTATTTTAATTTCGGCGATCTGAGCTGGGACGCGCTCAATGCGCTGGGCGAGGTCAGCATTTACCACACGCGTGCGGACAATATGGCGGAGTACGAGCGCCGTGCACAGGATGCCGACATTATCGTCGGTGATCAGCCCATGCCGCGTGAGCTTATTGCCGCCGCCCGGCAGCTTAAGTATATCACGCTGACCGCTACGGGCTTTGACGGCGTTGACACCGCCTTCGCGCGCGAACGCGGCATACCCGTCTCCAATGTCCCCAGCTACGGCACGAGCTCCGTGTCGCAGTTTGCGGTTGCGCTGCTGCTGGAGGTATGCTCGCACACGGCGTATTATGACCGCTGCGTGCGCCGGGGGCAGTGGCTCGACTGCTACCCGGAGAGCGCAGGGGAGCACCGGCTTATCGAGCTTGCGGGCAAGACCATGGGCATCATCGGTTTCGGGCGCATTGGGCGCGCGGTCGGCGCGGTTGCGAAGGCGCTGGGCATGAACGTCATTGCCTATAACCGCAGCCGCTGCCCGGAGGGCGAGGCGATAGCGGAGTATGTCCCGCTTGATGAGCTTTTTGCCCGCGCGGACGTGATAAGCCTGCACTGTCCGGCGAATGCCGCGACCGTCGGCATCATCAACCGCGACAGCATCGCCAAAATGCGTGACGGTGTTATAATCATCAACAACGGGCGCGGCTCGCTCATCCGCTCGGCGGATCTTGCCGAGGCGCTGGAGCGCGGCAAGGTCTGGGCGGCAGGGCTGGACGTTACGGAGCATGAGCCCATCCCTGCGGACGACCCGCTTCTGCGCGCGCCGCGCTGCATCATCACCCCGCACATCAGTTGGCTGCCAAGGGAGAGCCGCCAGCGCATCGTGGACTGCACCGTGGAGAATATCCGCGCTTTCCTCGCCGGCGCACCGCAGAACGTGGTGAATTGAATTGGTATAAGACCTTGCCGCAGATGCGCTGCACCGCTGCCATAAAGTGACTTGAACTTTGCAAAGAAATCTGATACAATACCCAGCGTAACGACAAATAATGCGCCGCGATATGCGGTGCCGCTAAAAAAAGGACTTGACAGATGACAGTAAGGAATGCGACAATCTTTTCGGCTCGGCTCGGCTCGGCTCGGCTCGGCTCGGCTCGGCTCGGCTCGGCTCGACTCGGCTCGGCTCGGGGGAGAAGTAGCGGCAGTTTGCCGCGCATTCGGGCGCTATTTCATACTGATTGAATAGGAATTACAACGGAGACAGGGCGCATTGCGCCGTGCCTCCGTTTTTTTCGTGCCCGCCGCTTGCCGCGATTAGATTTGTTGTTTTATTTTTTATAGATTTAAATAGAAACATGAGGCAGCACCGCATAATGCGGCAGATGTGTTGTGCGATGTTGCCGAAAGAAAAACCAAATGGAGGAACGACTGTGAAAAAGAGATTGCTGAGTGTTCTGCTCATCCTGTGCATGGTGTTTACCCTTATGCCCATAAGCGCCTTTGCCGAGGGCGGGACTGCCGCCCCCGCATGCACCTGCGATACGGCATGCACGGCGGAGAGCATGAACACCGCCTGCACCGTCTGCGGCGCGGATGGCGCGATGCCGGAGCAGTGCGGGAAATATGTCGCGGCGGAGCAGCCCACCGACACGCACGAATCCACCGACACACCCGCGCCCGCGTCTACCGTCACGCTCACTATGCTCCTGCCCGTGGGCTTGAAGGTCGAGGGCATGGAGAAAGTGGACGACAGCACCAACAAGGTGACGCGCACCGTGGACGAAAACGGTATATCCCCCATTGTGATAACAAGCGCGGACGAGGGCGCTTTCTCTACCGAGCTGGCGGAGGCGCTGAGCAATACCGATGCATTCAAGAACAATAACCTGACTGCGTCCTATGACGAAAGCACCAAAACTATCACCGTTTCCGGCAGCCCTGCCGCAAGTGTGGAGCTGGATATGAACGACATTCTCACCGCCGCAATGGATGCAATAGACGCATACGCGGCGGAAGAAGCGGATACGCATACGCACTGCGTCTGCGGCGGAAATTCTGCCATTAGCCACACCCACGTGGCAGATACCACATGGACAGGCATTTCCAACCTTAGCCAAATAACAACAGGCGGCAATTACTACCTAAAGGATAATGTGACGCTGACCAGCACGTGGACGATCGGCACCAGTGCCAATACCAACATCACCATCAATCTCTGTCTTAACGGTCATAAAATATCAGCAAGTATGAACGATGCGGTCATTACAAACTGGGGCACTCTCTCCATTACTGATTGCAATTCGACCGGCGAAATAACCCACAACAACGCAGTGACAGGAAGCGAGTGCCGCGGCATCGACAATTACGGCGGCATGCTCAATCTTTGGAACGGCATTATCACGGGGAACACTGTCACCCACAAGGGCGGCGGCGTGTATAACGCCGCTACATTCAATATGTACGGCGGGAGTATAACGAACAACGCCGTGACAACATACAGCTCTAGCGATATAGGCGGGGCGGGTGTCTGCAACAATGAAAACGGCAAATTTAATATGTACGGCGGTGTAATCTCAAGCAACACCGCCGGCAGCAGTGCTCAAAGCGTCTTCGGCGGCGGCGTGAGCAGCGTCGGCACGTTCAATATGTACGGCGGCAGTATTACCGGCAACATCGCCAACGCGAGCGGCGGCGGTGTGTACAACACCGGCACATTCACCATGACCGGCGGCACTATCTCCGGCAACAAATCCTGTAAAGAAACTGGTTCTTCCCCAGACCCGGGTGGCGGCGGTGTGTACAATTACGGCACTTTTAATATGTCCGGCGGCAGCATTACCGCCAATACCGCCGCCTACTGCGGCGGCGGCGTAAGAAATGTCTATTATACCTTTAATATGACCGGAGGCGAGATTTCCGGCAACACTGCCAGTAAATCCGGCGGCGGTGTGTATAGCGACGGCAGCGGCACATTCACCATGTCCGGCAGTGCCAAAATTTCCAGCAATACCGCCACTAAAGAAGGCGGCGGTGTGTATTTTTATAATGGTACATTCACCATGTCCGGCGGCAGTATCACGGGTAACAGCACTACCACGTATGGCGGTGGTGGCGTGTATAATCAAAGCGGCACATTCACCATGACTAGTGGCAGTATCACGGGGAACACCGCTGCTACATCCGGCGGAGGTGTGTATAACAGCAAAGCATTCACAATGTCCGGCGGCAGTATCACGGGCAACACCAGCAACTCCTATGGTGGCGGCGTGTACAGTACCGATACGCTCAACATCTCCGGCGCGCCGAGCATAACCGGCAATAAATTAGAAAACGCAAGCAACAACGTTTATCTGTCCAGTGGCAAAACAATAACGGTCAACGGCAGCATGGACAACACTGCCAGCGTCGGCATTACGGCGGCATATCCAACGAAGTATCCCACGGTCGTGACCGGCTCGACCGATACCACGGTTTTTAGCAGCGACAATACGGATTATGCGCTGGTGGGTAACGGCAGCGACGGCTTGAAGCTGGCAGAGAAAACCGTCACTATCTCCGGCGTAAAGCTGCTGAATACAACCGGCGGCACGGCAATGACCGACAACACCAAAGTCTATGACGGCGAAGCCGTGGAGTATGATAATACCTCGGTGACATACTCGCCGAATGTGTCCGACGTGACACTGACCTACACATGGCAGATTCAGAGCGGCGGTACATACACCAACTTGAACGCCGCGCCCTCAGACGCGGGCGATTATCGGCTTCATGTGACCGCCAAACGCAACAACACGACCCTCGGCACGGCGAATTATGACTTCACCATCACCAAGGGAACCGGCAAAGGCACGGTCAAGCTCGACGGCTGGACATACGGCGACACGGCAAAGAATCCCACTGCAACCAGCACGACAAACCCCGAAACCACAACCGATAAGATAACTTATCTGTATAAGGTTGAGGGCACGGCGGACGACACCTACACGGAAACGAAACCCACCAACGCGGGCAGCTACACAGTTAAGGCAACCTTCCCCGCAAATGACAACTACACCGCAGCCACCGCCACGGCGGACTTCACCATCAAGCCCAAGACGCTAACTGCCACGATTACGGTCAAGGATAAGACCTATGACGGCACGACGGACGCGAAATTTGACGGTGAGCCGACGCTGACCGGCGTGGTTGCGGGTGACAGCGAAAAGGTGACGGCTAACGTGGCAAATCCCGCGTTTGAGGACAAGAACGTCGGCGAAAACAAGAAGGTCACGGCGAGCATAAGCCTTAGCGGCGACGCGGCGGGGAACTACACCGTGAATGCCAAGGCGGAGACAACAGCGACCATCTCTGTCAAGGAGGTCAGCATCACCGGCGTGACGGTTGCGGACAGCAAGACCTATGACAAGACCACTGCCGCCAAAATCACGAATAACGGCACAATCAACGGCAAGGTTATCGAGGACAACCTCACCATTACCGTCGGCACGGCGACCTACAACAACGCGAATGTCGGTACGAACAAGACCGTCACATTCACCGGCTTTGAGCTGACTGGCACGGATGCGAAGAACTACACGCTAAAGGCGCAGCCCACGAGCGTCACGGCGAGCATCACCGCCAAGGAGCTGGGCGTGACCGTCACCGCGAGCAACAAGGCATACGACGGCACAACCACTGTAACGGCAACTGCGACGCTGGACACAACCCAGCTCATCACGGGCGATACCGTGACGCTGGACGACAGCGGCATGAACGCCAATTTTGATACTGCGGCGGTTGGCGAAAACAAGACCGTCACCGTCACTGGTTTGACGCTGGACGGCGATGCGGCTAAGAACTATAAGCTGCCTGTCAGCATTACCGGCAAGGCGAATATCACCAAGGCGACCGGCAGCGGCTCTGTGACGCTCGACGGCTGGATATACGGCGAGACGGCAAAGACCCCGCAGCCGACCAGCACGACCAACGGCGTGAGCAATGTGACCTATCGGTATAAGCTCAAGGGTTCGGCGGACACTGAATACTCGGACAAAGCTCCCACCAACGCGGGAACATACACCGTCGAGGCGACCTTCCCCGAGAACAGCAACTACACCGCAGCCACCGCCACGGCTGACTTTACCATCAAGCCCAAGCCACTGACCATGACCGCCACAGCGCAGGACAAAACCTATGACGGGACGCAGACTGCAACGCTGAACACCGCGACACTGGTCGGCGTTGAGGCAGCGGATAAGGATAAAGTCACACTCGATGCCACCGGCGTAAGCGCAAGCTTTGACGACGCGAATGCCGGAGAGAATAAGTCCATCACCCTCACCGGCGAGTACAAGCTGAACGGCACCGCGGCGAACAACTACATCCTCACCCAGCCCACGGGGCTGACGGCGAAAATCACTCCTGCACCCTTGACCCTCACTGTAAAGGCAGAGGACAAGAAGCTGGATGGAAACAACACCGCCGGGCTGGATATTAAAAATGCAAAGCTGGAGGGCATGATAGAGGGTCATGAAAGCGTCACTGTCGGCTCTGCCACAGCCACGTTTGTTGGCGACGGATGCACGGCACAGGATAATGTGACTGTGAACGTGACGAACATAAAGCTGACCGGTGAAGATGCGGGCAATTATAAGGTCGAGACGGTCAAACCCGTGACCGCGAACCTCTTGCCGCTGTTCGTTGATTTCATGAACGGGGAAACCAAGATAAATAGTGTGGAGGTTGGGAGCTACGGCGCTGCCGTCGAGACAGCCGCGCCCACCAAGGAGGGGCATAGCTTCGCCGGGTGGTACACGGATGCCGCCTGCACAAAGGCTTGGAACTCCGAAGCGGGCGTGACGTCGGATGTCACCGTCTATGCCAAGTGGACAAAAGACACGCTTTATACCGTCTCCGGCAAGGTGACGGGGACGGGCGAGGATAGCAGCGGCAAGAGCGGCGCAACTGTGGAGTTGTGGAGCGGCAGTGCTTGCATCTCCGCCACAGTCACGGGCAATGACGGAACGTACAGCTTCGGCAATGTGCCGAACGGCGTGTATAACATCGTGGCAAAGACCAAAGACCGCGCCGTGACGAAGACCGTGACGGTAAAGGACGGCAATGCCACGCTGAATATTGCCCTGCCCTCAAGCTCCGTTGCAGCGGAGGTAAAGGTTACGCCGGGCACAGCCGGCGAGAAATCCATTGTTGCGGGCACGACTGTCACCGGCATGGATGATACATTGATCGAAAAGGTGACCACCAGTAGCTCAGAAGAGGGTAAACCTTCCAAACCTCAAGACGGCGAGCGCCTTGAGGTGAAGCTGAATGTCAAGGACGGCGCGCAGGAAGAAGAAATGACTGCGATTAAAAGCCGTGACACGACCAGAAGCAACTGGGATTTTGTCGAGATGAACGTTGATTGGACAAAATACAGTACTGCAAGTGGTGGCATAACAGGAAATGGTAAAATTACTGACACCGTGCAGGTGCTGGCGATTCGCATCCCGTATGACATGAGCGGCAAGTGCAATATAGTTGCCTACCGTTACCATGCCGAAGGCAGCGTGGCAAAAGTTGCGGCACTTACGGTGCTGAGCAATGAGCCGAACGAGGGAAACTATAAAGATGGAACCTACTATATAGGAGACGGGTACATTGTAATATATACAAAGAAATTCTCCGCCTTCGGTGTCGGCTATACTGCCGATAGTGTTGCCCCGGTCATTACCGGCGCGGAGAATGGCAAGACCTACTGCGCCGCCGTGACGCTGACGATAACGGATGAAAATCTCGCCACCGTGACGGTCAACGGCGCTGCGGTAACGCTGACGGATGGCAAGCTGACGCTGAATCCGGCGGAGGGTATGCAGACTGTAACTGCCACTGATAAGGCGGGCAACAGCACGAGCATTACCGTCACGGTCAACGATGGGCACACATGGGGTGCATGGAGCTCCAACGGCGACGGCACGCATACGCGCATCTGCACCGTCGATTCGACGCATACCGAGAAAGGGAATTGCACCGGCGGCACGGCGACCTGCTCCGCTGCGGCAGTCTGCACCACCTGCAGCGCAAGCTACGGCACGGTGAATCCGAACAATCATTCAGCGTTGACGCACGTGCCGTACAAGGCGGCGACGGTGTACTCCGCCGGCAACATCGAGTATTGGTATTGCAGCGGCTGCGGCAAGTATTACCTTGACGCGAACGCCACCAACGCCATCGCGCAGCCGCGCACCATCATTCCGAGGATATACAGCGGCATCCGCACCGGCGACGACAGCGATCTCACCCTCTGGCTGACCCTCCTGCTCCTCAGCGGCGCGGGCATCGGCGCGGCGATGCTTGCAGGCAGAAAGAGAAAGCACAATAGGTAAAAAATAAAAAGCACCCGAAGCGGGCGGAGACGGCGCAGCCGTCCCGCCCGCCTCGCGCCTTTGCCCTGTTCGCTGTATTATTTCGCCGCGAGGCGGCACTGCATTATTGCGTTTTCGACACTGCTGTAGTATAATATTTTCACGGCATTGCATAAGGGACGATGGTTATTATGAATATTCATATTACCAGGAAAAACGCAACCGCGTTCTATGCGGCGATTCAGGCGCTGTATTTCTTCATACTCGCCATGACCGAGGTCTTTGCCTCGGCGTACCTTCTCAACCGCGGCTTTACAAACGGGCAGATCGGTATCATGCTCGGCATCGGCAGTCTCGGCGCGGTCGGGGTTCAGCTGCTGTCCGCCTCGCTCATCACGCGCACGGGGATACGCATCGGCAGGGTGATGATGGCGATGTGCGCGGCTATTGCGGTTCTGGCGCTGGCGCTGCTGCTCCCGCTGCACGGCGCTGTTTTCTGCGCCGCATACGTGCTTATATATCTGCTCGCGAAAGCGCAGGGTGCCTCGGTCAATTCGCTTTATCGCGGCTATCATGAGCAGGGGACAAGAATAAATTTCGGCACGGCGCGCGGCTTCGGCTCGGCGGCGTATTCAATCGCGAGCCTCTCCGTCGGCGTGGTGATACAGAGATTCACGCCGGATATTCTGCCGGGGCTGTATGTCGTGCCCTGTCTGCTGCTGTGCGCGGTCATTTTCATCTTCAACGCGCCGAACGTGACGGAACGCCAGTCGGCAAGCGTGACGCCGCGCGAAAAGCGCATCTTCATGCGCGAATATCCGCAGTTTTATTTATTCTTTGCCGGTGTGCTGTGCCTTTCGACCTCAAACGGCTTTACGGAGACTTACATGCTGCAAATCATGCGGCGCGTCGGAGGCAGCAGCGCAAACCTCGGCGTGGCAATGTTTATCTCCGCCATGACGGAGCTGCCCGCCATGATGCTCTACCGCCGCTTTGCGGATAAGGTCGGAAACCGCAGGCTTCTCGCTTTCGCGGGTTGGATGTGGGCGGCAAAGAATTTTCTGATAATGCTTGCGCCGAACGTGTATATCATATATGCGGCGGAGCTGCTGCAATTCGTGGGTTATGCAATTTATGTGCCCGCAGGTGTGCGGTATATCGCGCACACGCTGCCCGAAAGCGAGTTCCTCAACGGGCAGGCGCTTGTCGGCAGCGCGCTTACGGCGGGCTGTCTGATAGCGGGCTTTGTCGGCGGACCGATGATAGATTTGGTCGGGCTGGAGGCAACATTGTGCGGGGTGCAGA
>CAVGKI010000007.1:0-10218 GCA_963629655.1 Butyricicoccaceae bacterium
GGCTACGCCTCGGAAAGCCTGTCCAGCGTGACGGTGGACGGCAAGGTGAAGAAAGCCTGCAAGCTGAAGCCCATCCCGGAGGAAATTCAGCTGGTCAAGACGATTTTCTCCGTGTTCATGGAGACCGGTTCTCTCAGCAAGACCGACCAGTACCTGCTGGAGCACCGCTGCGTCACGAAGCGCGGCAAGCAGTTCACGCGCTTTGCCATCCGGGGCATTCTGACCAATCCGGTCTACATGATTGCCGACGAGACGGCGTATCAGTATCTGAAAGAAAACAATGTTGACCTGTTTGCCGAGCGCTCGGAATTCGACGGCGAGCACGGCATCATGGCGTATAACCGCACCCTCCAGCGCCCCGGCAAGGCGAACCAGATCCGCCCGATGGAGGAATGGATCGTGGCGGTGGGCAAGCATCCCGGCATCATTTCAGGCAGCGACTGGGTGCAGGTGCAGTCCATGCTGGACGTGAACAAATCCAAGAGCTACCGCAGACCGCGCAGCAATGTGGCGCTGCTGTCCGGTCTGCTGCGGTGCGGCGAATGCGGCGATTATATGCGCCCGAAGCTGACCAACCGCCGCACGGCGGACGGCGAGCTGATCTACACCTACATGTGCTCCACCAAGGAGCGCAGCCACGGCACCGTCTGCGGCATGAAAAACTGCAACGGCAACACGCTGGACGCTAAGATCATCGAGGAGATCCGCAAGCTGTCCGCCGATAAAGAAACCCTTGCCAAGCTGCTGACGCAGACCAAGAAGGTCATCAGCGGCAACAAGGAGGGCTACGACGCGGAGCTGGCGCTGCTGAAAGAGAAGCACGCCGAAACGGAGGACCGCATCAAGCGGCTGGTGGAATCCCTGTCCGTTGCCAGCGAGACCTCTGCCAAATACGTCATGGAGCAGATCGACGAACTGCATCGGGAGAGCGAGACCCAGCAGGCAAGGCTTTCCGAGCTGGAAGCCCTCACCGAGCAGAGCCGGATGCTCCATCAGGAGTTCGCCTTCCATCAGGAAATGATCGAGTCCTTCGCCAATGCGGTGGATTCGGCCACGCTGGAGGAAAAGCGACGCTTGCTGCGAACCATCGTCAAGAAAGTGGTCTGGGACGGCAAAAATGCCTATGTGTACCTGTTTGCAGAGGACGGAGAGGCGGATTTGCCGCCTGCCCTCCAACCTATGTGTCCGTCAGGAGAGGATAGCGAATGAGATACTCATGCACTTCCGCTCGCAGAAAAAGACGGCGGCGGACATGAGCCTGTCGGACGCGCTGGATGTTGACAGCGACGGGAACGGGCTGTCGGTCATGGATGTTGTCGCGTGTGAGGACGACATGGCGGACATCATCGGCAGTGAGGAGATATGCCGCGGTCTGCGCGAGTGCGTGGAGCGCGAGCTGACAAAGCGCGAGAGCGCGATAATCACACTGCGCTACGGGCTCGGCGGCGCAAAGCCGCTGACCCAGCGCGAGACGGCAAAGCTCTGCGGCATCAGCCGCTCATACGTCTCCCGAATAGAAAAACGCGCGCTGGAAAAGCTGCGTGCAGCTCTGGGTGAGGATGCAAATCCGGGGTGAATATATATCTCCATTATGTGCTGCGGACATCGCCTTGCCGGATGCGATTTTTCCTCGGAAAGAATCAAAGTTTTCTATTAGATAACAATATTAAATAAGCACTACCGTCTCCGCAATGCTGAGTGACTTTTCCGCAGCTCAAGCTTTGTATGGTAGGGGGGAGGTATACTTTTTTCGATTTTTCACTGTTTTTTATTAAAAAATGGAGTTGTGAAGTCCTGCTGAGTTTGGTGCAGGACTTTTTTCACAGCCCCATTTTTATATGGATTTTTTAGAATAAATTCTCACAGCACGAATTTTTTCAGTGCTTCGGGGACGGTTTCGGGATCGGCGGAGACGCTGATGAAGAACTCTATCTTCTCCGCATCGGAAAAAGCATCAAGCCAAGAGACGAACTTCACAAGAGCCTCCTCGGACTTGTCGCCCACGAGCTTATAGAAATTATCTATGTAAAAATGCGTAATGTCGTAATTGCCGGCGTGAATGCCGCAGATAAGACCCTTGAGGAACTCATAGGTGCCGATGTCATAAGTGCCGGCATCAATGAGGCGAGCCTGATAAGGGATGTCATAGGTGAGCTTGCGCTCCTTCTCGATAACAACGACATCGCCGTTGCCCTCGTCCACTGCCTTGCGCACGAGATCAACCAACTTCTTCGTCTTTCCCGAACCCTTCAGACCAATAATAAGCTTGACCATTTTGACCACGCTCCCTTTCGTTTTTGAATTTTAGTATTTTTGATCGGCGTTCCCTTTCGGAAAGTGCCCTTTTGCTGTCTGTATTCAGCATATCATTTTTTAGCGAAAAGGGCAATAGGGGAGTTGTTAATTTTGTTTTACAAAAATACGATATATCGACAGAATAAAATTCTTGACAAATTAGTAAAACTATACGAAAAAAACGCTGATATTTTCTTGACGTGACGGTCACAGTGTGTTAACATTCAGATAAGCAAGGTATATGGCAAAGTCAAGGGATAAAGGCGGCACCGCGTAATGCGGCAGACGTGTTATGCGGTGTTGCCGAAACAAAAATACATAAAAGAGGTGTATCGCTTGAAAGATCTAAAGCATCTTATCTACTTTGAGAATCTGCTTCAGGATGCGCAGAACGAGCTTGTGACCAAAGCCATCGAGGAGGGCAAGCACGCGCTCGGCTACAACTGCTTCTATACTCCCGAAGCGCTTCTCAATCTGCCTGGCTGCTTCTCAAGCCGCCTGCGCGCGCCCCGCTGCACTTCCACGGATCTGGCAAACTACTACATGACCACGCGCACCTGCCCCTACGTCCGCTCTATCCTTGAGCGCGCAATAGAGGGCGGCTACAACTACCTTGAGGCTCTGTTCGGCAGCGAATGCTGCGCCGCGATGGAGCGCATGGAGACGCATTTCGACCTTGTCCACCCCGTGAAGAACGACAAGTTCTTCCTCACGATCTTCGACCCTCCCATGAAAGGCGACAAGACGAACCTTGACTATTACAAGGTCGAGCTTTGGCGCAAGATCGTGGACAAGCTCGCCGAGCGCGGCATTGACGTGTCCGAGGACGCGATGCGCGCGGCTATCGCCGACCATAACGAAATAAGCCGCATCATCACCGAGATAGGCGATTTCAGAAAGCTCGACAACCCGCCCATCACCGGCTATGAGTTCCACGTTATCCAGCTGGTGAGCGAGGTCTGCCCGCACTATCTCATCAAGCCCTATCTTGAGGAGACGCTGGAGGAGATAAAGACCCGCGAGCCGGAGGGGAAATTCCCGTTCCGCGCGAGGGTCACGCTCGTCGGCTCGGAGATCGACGACCCCGATTTTACCAAGCTCATAGAGAGCTGCGGCGCGATGGTCGTGGCGGACAGGTACTGCTTCGGCTCTATCCCCGGGCGTGAGCAGATAGAGATAAAGGACGGCGAGAGCGCGTTCGATGCCATCTGCCGCCACTATCTTGAGGTCAACCAGTGCGCCCGCTTCATGGACGGCATGAAGATAGACCAGCGCCACGCCGAGGTGGAGCGCATCGTGCGCGAGTACAAGGCGGACGGCATAATCTACGAGAACATGAAGTTCTGCGAGTTCTGGAGCTATGAAAAGGTTCTCGCCTCGCACATCTTCATAAACGAGCTGCACATCCCCTGCTGCACGATTGAGAAGGAATACGCGCTGGGCGCGGTCGGTCAGCTTCGCACCCGCTTCCAGGCGTTCATAGAGGCGCTGGAGATCAAAAACCTTCAGGGAGGTAAGTGAGGATGAAATTTACAGATCAGCTTATTGCTTCCATAGATAAAAAGCTGGAGCGCTTTGACCCCATTTGGCAGGCGGAGCACGGCGTGGGCGGTCAGCGCAGCCGTTACTATGACAAGACCGGCGTCGCCAAGTGGCGCGAGTGGCGCGGCGTGCGCGACACGTTTTATGATTACACCCAATGGCTCAACAATCTCCTGAGCATGGCGCAGATGGTTGCCTCCGCGCCCATACCGTGCCTCAAGGGCTTTTGGGAATACCGCTGGATGGGCTCGTATCTGGGCACGTTCATGTTCATCGACCGCCTGTTCGAGGGCTATCGCGGCTATGAGCTGCGCACGGCGCACGCGAATATGCACGCCATCGTGCAGAGCCTGACAAAGCGCATCGCGCTGGTGCTCTCAAACGACCGTCGCTTCGGCGGCGGGGAGCTGACGGATAAGTTTATCCCCTGCGACGAGGTGCTGCCCCCGCTGTTCCTCATGGGCTTCAAGGGGCTCATACCCTTCCCGCTGCAAACCCTGCCGGAGTTCATCATCTGCGATGTTGACCAGCATATAGAGCCGTACTACATAGACGTGGCGGAGGCATACGGTCTGCCCGCCGACGTGTGCTCCCGCTGCGCGGCGGAGACGGGCGTCGCCATAGACGATGCCTTCCCGCTGATAGGCAAGGCGTTTGTGACGACGAATATGCCCTGCAACGCCTCGGAATGCACCTCCATGTTCCAGCGCCGCCGCGTCGCGCTGCCGGACTTCCCAGTAACGCTCGCCATGCGCCACAACGAGCCGGAGGCGCACCCCTACTCCACCCAAATGCTCAAGGACACCATCGCCTTTGTCGAGCGCGAGTACGGCGTGAAGTACGACTGGAACGAGCTGTTCAAGTACGCCGCGCTCATGAATGAGCAGAACACCATAGAGCTGGAGAAGTGGGACATCTTCAAGACGAAGTATTCCGCGCTCGTCGGCATTGCCGAGACGCTCTACCGTCTGTACTCGTGGGCATCCGTCAACGGCACAGACCCGTATTTCAACAAGACCGACCGCAAGGTCATAAAGCTCATGCGCAAGGCGTATGAGGAGAAGTATGAGCCGTTCGGCGGCAGAACGCGCCACCGCGCATTTCTGTGGGGACCCTCCGCCGTGTACTACACCGATTTCCCGACATGGACGCAGAACTGCTGGGGTATCAACATCGTGCTGAACATGGACTCCACCATGGGGCACAACATGATAAGCACCACCGACCCCGAGCAGGCGATAAAGGACCTGGCGCTGTTTTCCGAAAAGGCGACGATGCGCCACCACGCCGTCGGCGGCTGGGAGAACGTCAACGCCATCTGGGAGTGGGCGAAGAACTTCGACTGCGACATGGTGCTGATGAACGACAACATCGCGTGCAAGGGCATGCTCGGTGTTCACGCCGTCATGGAGGAGCAGGCGCGCGACCTCGGCTTCCACTTCATCTTCATCGAGCATGACCTTGAGGACAGCCGCACCGTCTCCCGTCAGGATATGAGAAACTGCGTCAACAACTATATGTCCGTCGTCCTCAACGAGAAGCCGCTCGACCCGACTATCGTTGAATTTGACGATGCGGACGCATACTGATACGAAAGGACAGGTCTGAGGCATGAAGAAATTTCTCGGCTTTCTTATGAAGCTTATAGGCAAGCTGATACTCGTCGGATTCATCGGCTTTGTCGCCACGTTCGCGCTGTATATGTTCAACGGCGAGAACAAGCTCATCTACTACGTTGTAAGACCGCTGCTGAATAAGCACTACGACGCGCAGGTACGCGACAGAAGGATCGTTTGACACACACAAGCACCGAGCCGGGTCGGGGATATGCTCCGACCCGGTTTTTAATACGGCAAAAGCGGAGGAGACAATGCAGAAAACCATAAGCATAGACGGCGAGCGGATAGAGTACACGCTGCAGCGCAAGAGCGTGAAAAACATCAACCTGCGCGTGCGCGGCGACGGGAGCGTATATGTGTCCGCGCCGCCGCAGGCGCCGATGGCGGCGGTGGAGGCGATGCTGCGAAAGAACGCGGCGTATATCCTGCATTACCGCGCCGAGGCGAGAGCGCAAATGGAGCAGGTGCGTGATTTCACCGAGGGGCGCGCCGTGCGCATTCTCGGGGAAAGCTATGCCGTGGCATACCGCGCGGGGCTGAAAAACGGCGCGGAGCTTACAGACGGCGCGGTGTGCGTGACGCTGAGAAATCCGAACGATGCCGAGGCGGGCGCGCAGGTGCTGGAAAAATGGCTGCGCGCGCTGTGCGCGGAGGAGATAGAGCGCGTGTGCCGGCGGGTGTATCCGACGTTTGCGGCGATGGGCGTGGCGTACCCGGAGATAAAGCTGCGGCGCATGACAAGCCGATGGGGCAGCTGCCGGACGAAGGCGGGCGTGCTGACGTTCAACACGGGGCTGATACATGCGGACGAGGCGTGCATCGAGTACGTCGTTATGCATGAGTTCTGCCATTTCATTCACCCCGACCACTCCCCCGCGTTCCACGCGCTTATGACGCGGCTGATGCCCGACTGGCGCGAGCGGAAAAAGCGCCTGAACGATATGCCGTTCCCTAATATTTAGGGCAATATCTAATGCTATTGCGCCGCGATACGTAATATAGTATAATCAGACAACCGACAAAATTCGACGTGAAACGAGGCTTTGGCGATGGCGATAACCGTGGTGGGCAACGCATTTGTGGACATAAAGGGCTTCCCGTATGACAACTATATCCCCGGAGGGCGCAATGCGGGGCGAGTGGAAATTGTGCACGGCGGCGTGGGGCGCAATGTTGCGGAGGATATTGCCAATGTGGAGCTGCGCCCGCGCTTTGTCAGCATGGTGGACGACACGCCCGAAGGCGCGGAGGTGCTGAAAAAGCTCAACAACCACAGGGTGAACACAGAATATGTGCTGACCGTGCCGGACGGCATGGGTGTGTGGCTGGCGGTGTTCGACGAGACGGGGGATATTGTCGGCTCAATATCCAAGCGTCCGGATATGAGCGCGCTGGCAAGGTTCATTGAGGAAAACGGCGATGAGATATTTGCCGACTGCGACAGCATTGTGCTGGAGATTGACCTCGACAAGGAGATAATAAAGAGCGTTTTCAAGTATGCGGAGAAGTATCACAAGCGCGTGTATGCCGTTGTGGCGAACATGAGCATTGCCACGCAGCGCCGCGATTTTTTGCAGTCGATCGACTGCTTTGTGTGCAACGCCGAGGAGGCGGGGATACTGTTCGTGTGCGACATGAGCGGGTTGTCGCCGGAGGCGCTGTGCGAGGAGCTTTCAAAGCGCGTGATGAGCGCGCGCATTCCGTCCATGGTCGTCACGCTCGGCAGCCGGGGCGCCGTATACGCCGACATGCACGGCGACAAGGGCGTTTTCCCCGCGCAGCGCGTCAATGTGCGCGACACGACGGGCGCGGGCGATGCGTTCTGCGCCGGGGTGGCGATGGGGCTGACCTACGGCAAGACGATGCGCGAGGCGGTGGAGATAGGCACGCGGCTGGCGGCGTCCGTGATAACCGTGTCGGAGAACGTCTGCCCGCGCTTCCTCCCGCGCGAGCTGGGACTGGATATAGATGTGGTGGATTGATATGCAGCCCCCGAACCGGTTTTCGGTTCGGGGGCTGTTGTTATTATGCTCAAAAAAGTGCGGTCGGATTTGGACATTGCTCCAAAGTTGCGGCTTGGCGGCAAAGTATTGTTGACTTTGCGGCGCAAGCTTGCTAATATTTAACCACAGAGGGATTGGAAACGTTACCGGTAACGTTTCCGGGAACAATGTCAGGCGAAAAAACAGGATAAAACTCGGCGAAACGGTTCTTTCGTCAGGGCGGGAGAGAACATGACGATAAAAGACATTGCAAAGGCATGCGGGGTGAGCGTGAGCACCGTGTCCCGCGTGCTGAATAACCGCCCCGATGTCAGCGACGAGGTGCGCGGGCGGGTGCTGAGCGTGGTGGAGGACAAGGGGTATATCCCCAACAACAGCGCGCGCGACCTTGTGCGCAGTCAGTCCGCCGCGATAGGCGTGATAGTGCGCGGGACGGGCAACCTCTTCTTTGCCGAGCTGCTGAAAACCGTGGCGCGGGAGATAGAGCAGAGCGGCTACACAATGGTGCTGCACTTTATCGACTCCGACGCGGACGAGGTGAAGGCGGGCGCGATACTCGAGCGCGAGAAAAAGCTGCGCGGGCTCATCTTCCTCGGCGGCAGATTTGACTATACCCCGTCGGAGCTGACGCTGATAGGCGTGCCGTATGTGTGCTGCTCCTACACCAACTGCTTCGGCTCTCTGCGCGAGGAGGATTATTCCTCCGTTTCCATTGACGACTATTCCACCGCCTACAAGGCGGCGGAGATACTCATAGAGCGCGGGCATCGGCGCATTGCCGCCGCCGTGCCTAGCTGCAGCGACCGTTCGATAAGCGAGCTGCGCTGCAACGGCTACCGCGCGGCGCTGCAGGATCACGGCATCGCGCCGGACAGCGCTCTGCTCGTGGAGACGGGCGGCTGCTTCGGCATGACGGAGACGTATCAGGCGGTGAGCGCGCTGCTCGGCACGGGCGCGGAGTTCACGGCGCTGCTGACGCTGTCGGACACGACGGCGATCGCCGCGATGAAAGCGATAGAGGACAGCGGCAGGCGCGTGCCGGATGACGTGTCGGTCATTGCCATCGACGGGCTGACCGTGTCGGAATACGTCTCGCCGACGCTGACGACGCTTGTGCAGCCGACGGAGGAGATGGGGCGCGAGAGCGTTAGAATCCTCGTGGACACGCTGGAGGGGCGGGGCAAGTCCCGTCATGTGTGCGTGGAGACGCATCTGCGCGAGGGCGCTTCAGTGAAGCGGCTGAAATAAATATGATTTTCCCGACCGGCGCAGCGCGCCGGCGCGAAGATACCAGACCCGCGCAGGGCGGCGAAGCCGTCCGCAACGGGAAAAAATCGAAAAAAGGAGAAAGTTTCAATGAAAAAGATTCTTGCAATGCTTCTGGCGCTGTGCATGGTCTTTGCTCTGTGCGCCTGCGGACAGTCCGCAGCTCCTGCTGAGCAGACTGCTCAGCAGGATGCCGCTCCCGCCGAAGAGACGGCAGCAGCAGAGGACACCGCCGCCCCCGCGGCTGAGGGCTCTGTGTACTACCTCAACTTCAAGCCGGAGCAGGATGAGCAGTGGCAGACTCTCGCAAAGAGCTACACCGAGCAGACCGGCGTGCCCGTGACCGTTGTCACTGCCGCCTCCGGCACGTATGAGGAGACGCTCGCCGCCGAGATGGCAAAGAGCGAGGCACCCACGCTCTTCCAAGTCAACGGTCCTGTGGGTCTTGCCAGCTGGAAGGACTACTGCTACGACCTCAGCGGCTCTGACCTCTACGGCGAGCTGACCAGCGATTCCTTCGCACTCAAGGACGGCGACAGCGTTCTCGGCATTGCCTATGTTATCGAGTCCTATGGTCTTATCGTCAACAAGACCCTGCTGGAGAAAGCGGGCTACACCATAGCCGACATCAACTCCTTCGACACCCTCAAGACTGTCGCAGAGGACATCACCGCCCGCAAGGACGAGCTGGGCTTTGCAGCTTTCAGCTCCGCAGGTATGGACGGCTCCTCCGACTGGCGCTTCAAGACCCACCTTGCAAACCTCCCCATCTACTTTGAGTATAAGGATGAGGGCATCGGCAGCACCGATGCCATAAAGGGCACGTATCTTGATAACTACAAGGCTATCTGGGATCTCTACATCAACAACTCCACCTGCGAGCCCAAGGATCTGGCAAGCAAGACCGGCGACGACTCCCGCAACGAGTTTATCAACGGCGAGGCTGTGTTCTTCCAGAACGGCTCTTGGGAGTACGGCAACCTGTCCGGCACGTTCTCTGACGATGAGCTGGCGATGATCCCCATCTACATCGGCGTGGGCGACGAGGCGAACCAGGGTCTGTGCACCGGCACGGAGAACTACTGGTGCGTCAACAACGAGGCTGATGAGGCGGACATCAAGGCGACCCTTGACTTCCTCTACTGGTGCGTCACCTCCGAGGAGGGCACGAACGCTCTTGCCAACGACATGGGCTTCGTTATCCCCTTTAAGAAGGCTGTTGAGTCCAGCAACCTCTTCGTCAAGCAGGATGCCGAGTACACCGCAGCGGGTAAGACTCCTGTGTCTTGGAACTTCACCACCATGCCCTCCGAGGAGTGGAAGAACGGTGTCGGTTCCGCTCTGACCGCTTACGCTGCCGGCACGGGCGACTGGGACGGTGTTGTCACCGCATTTGTCGATGGCTGGGCTTCCGAGTATGCGCTTGCCAACGGCTGATAGAAATATCACCGAAAGCTGACAAATTAAAAAAGGGGTGGGCATCCGCCCACCCC
>CAVGKI010000007.1:10228-26436 GCA_963629655.1 Butyricicoccaceae bacterium
CCCGTACACCGTATATGTGCGTATGCGGCGCAGGGGTCAGGTATAAGAAAAATCGTCATAGGAGGAGATTGAGTTGGAAAAAGCAATCAAAAAGTGGTGGCCGCTGTTTCTGCTGCCGACGCTGGCCGCATTTGTGATCGGGTTCATTATCCCGTTCGTGCAGGGCGTATATCTGTCGTTCTGCAAGTTTCAGACGGTCAACAAGGCGACGTTCGTGGGCGTGTCGAACTACGTGAAGGCGGTGTCAGACTCGCTGTTCTCGCAGTCGTTCTGGCTGACGGTGCGCTTCACGGTGGTGTCCACGCTCGTGATAAACCTGTTTGCGCTGACCGTGGCGCTGCTGCTGACGCGCAATATAAAGGGCACGAATCTTTTCAGAACGGTGTACTTCATGCCGAATCTCATCGGCGGCATAGTGCTCGGCTATATCTGGCAGATACTGCTCAACTGCGTGCTCACGCTGCTGGGCAAGCCGCTGCTCGCACTCAACGCGACCTACGGCTACTGGGGGCTTATCATTCTCATGGCGTGGCAGCAGATAGGCTATATGATGATCATCTACATCGCGGGGCTGCAGTCGATCCCGAACGACTATATGGAGGCGGCGAAGATAGACGGGGCGAACGCATGGCAGACGCTGTGGAACGTGAAGCTGCCAAACCTCATGCCGTCCATCACGATATGCCTGTTCCTCACGCTGACAAACTCCTTCAAGCTTTTTGATCAGAACCTCGCGCTCACGGCGGGTGAGCCTGCCCACGCCTCGGAGCTTATCGCGCTGAACATCTATAACACGTTCTACGCCCGCTCCGGCGCGCAATGGAAGGGCATCGGTCAGGCAAAGGCAGCTATATTCTGCATTATCGTTGTCCTCATCTCTCTCGTACAGCTCAAGGTGACGCGCTCTAAGGAGGTGCAGCAGTAATGGAAAAGAGAAATCGTATAACCAACGGCATCCTCACATTTGTTTTTTCAATACTGAGCCTTGTGTGGATATACCCGGTCGTCATGGTCGTGCTCAACTCGTTCAAGGTCGAGCGTGCCATAAGCACCAACACCGCGTTCAAGCTGCCCACGGCGGACACGTTCGCCGGGCTTGCGAACTTTGCCGATGCGCTCTCCTCCAAGGGCTTTCTCTCGGCGTTCTGGTATAGTCTTGTTATCACGGTCACGTCCGTGGTGCTGATCCTTGTGTGCTGCTCAATGTGCGCGTGGTTCATCACGCGTGTGAACACATGGGTGTCAAAGCTGTGCTACTTCCTCTTTGTGTTCTCGATGGTCGTGCCGTTCCAGATGCTGATGTTCACGCTCTCGGCGCTGTCGGATAAGCTCGGGCTGAATACGCCGTACAATATCTGCATCATCTACTTGGGCTTCGGCGCGGGGCTGGCGGTGTTCATGTTCTGCGGCTTTGTCAAGTCCATCCCTGTCGAGATAGAAGAGGCGGCGATGATAGACGGCTGCGGCCCGCTGAGGACGTTCTTCTCCGTCGTGCTGCCCATGCTCAAGCCCACGCTCGTCTCTGTCGGCATACTGGAAACCATGTGGCTGTGGAACGACTATCTGCTGCCCTACCTCGTGCTTGACCGCAAGAAATACACCACCATACCCATTCTGATACAGTACTTCCGCGGCAGCTACGGCAAGGTCGAGATGGGACCGATGATGGCGTGCATAGTGCTGACCATTATTCCCATCATCATCGTCTACGTCGCCGGACAAAAGCACATCATCAAGGGTGTGGCTGCCGGCGCGGTGAAGGGCTGATATACTTTATAAAAAGCGGGTGATTACCATGAACCGCTCAAGCGGTATACTTATGCCTATGAGCTCCCTGCCGTCGAGATACGGCATAGGGACGATGGGTAAGTGTGCATACGAATTTATTGACTTTCTCAAGGCGGCGGGGCAGAAATACTGGCAGCTTCTGCCGCTCGGGCCGACGAGCTACGGCGACAGCCCGTACTCCTCGTTCTCCACCTTTGCCGGAAATCCCTATTATATTGACCTTGATATGCTCGTTGCGGACGGGCTTTTGAAGCGCTCGGAGCTGCACGGCATTGACTGGGGCGAGGACGCGGCGCGCGTGGATTACGGGAAAATATATGAGCAGCGCTTCAAGGTGCTGCGCTGTGCGTTCGAGCGCGGGCGCGAGCGCGAGCGGGAGAGCACGGCGGAGTTTCGCCGCGCGAACGCATGGGTGGAAAACTACGCGCTGTATATGGCGGTCAAGGCGAGCTTCGGCATGGCAAGCTGGCAGGAGTGGACGGATGAGGATATCCGCCTGCACCGCGAGAGCGCCGTGCGCGAGTACGGCGAGCGGCTGCGCGACGATGTGGATTTCTACGTATTCTTGCAGTATCTGTTCTACCGCCAGTGGGACGCGCTGCGCGAGTACGCGCACAAAAACGGCGTGCACTTCATCGGCGACATACCAATTTACGTCGCGCTCGACTCCGCTGACGTGTGGAGTGACCCGCAGTTTTTCCAGCTTGACGGGAACAATGTCCCTACGGAGGTCGCGGGCGTGCCGCCCGATGCGTTCACTGCCGACGGGCAGCTCTGGGGCAACCCGCTGTACGACTGGGGGCGCATGGCTGCCGACGGCTACGGCTGGTGGATACGCCGCATTGCCGGGGCGAAGCGGCTGTACGACGTGATACGCATTGACCATTTCCGCGGCTTTGAGAGCTATTGGGCAGTGCCGTATGGGGATAAGACCGCGAGAAACGGCACGTGGAGACCGGGACCCGGCATGGGGCTTGTGGGCGTGCTGACCTCATGGTTCCACGATTTGAGCTTTATTGCGGAGGATTTGGGCTATGTCACGCCGGGCGTGCGCAGACTGCTGGAGGACTCCGGGCTGCCGGGCATGAAGATATTGGAGTTTGCGTTCGACGCACACGGCGAGTCGGACTATCTCCCGCACAGGTGCGAGCGCAGCAGCGTGTGCTACATGGGCACGCACGACAATGACACCGCGCTCGGCTGGCTCGCGGCGACGGGGAAGGACGACCGGCGCTTTGCCGAGCGGTATATGCACATCACGCCCGACGAGGGCTGGTGCTGGGGCATGATACGCACGGGTATGTCCACCGCGTCAGACCTTTTCGTCATGCAGATGCAGGACGTACTGGAGCTCGGCGCGGACTGCCGCATGAATGTGCCGGGAAAGGCATACGGCAACTGGCAATGGCGCATGCTGCCGGGGGCGGTGAGCAAAAAGCTTGCCAAGAAGCTATATGAGTATACCGCGACCTACCGCCGCCTGCCGGAAACGGCAGAGAGCGAGAAAACGGAAGAATAATAAATCAAGTAAGGGTCATGCCGAGGCACGACCCTTACTTGATTTATTATCATATAAAATTTACGGCTATGCGGCAGACCTGAAATTCATCCAAATGCGAGAGCGAGTAGTTGAAGCTGCCGCGCGACAGCCCGCTCCAGCGCCCCATGATGCTGTTGAGCTGCGCTATGAAATCGGTATAATCGTCCCAGCTTTCAAACTGGAGATAGGCGGCATCATCGGCGGAGCCGATGGCATCGAGCTGGTCAAAGAGTATCTGCTCGTATTCGCCGCCTGTGGAAATGTATGAGCCGCGGAGCGCGTGATAGCTCATGTTCATGCTCTCGCTGCCGGGGATGATGATGAAGCCGGAGAACGACACGCTTTCGGGGTACTTCGAGCGTATCCAACTGCGCGAGACATTGAACGCGCCGTAGTAGCAGTAGCTGCGCTCGGCGGAATTGACATCGTTTGTGACATCGAGATCGTAATACGTTCCGTCGATGCGCACGACGTTCCATGCGTGCCCGATGGAGTTGTCAGGCGGGTTGCCCGCCATGACCATGCACGATATGCCCATTTCCTCGCATATCCACTTCATCGCGAGGCTTATCCCGTCGCACTTGCCCTCTCCCTCGCCGAGTATACCGTAGGCGTTGGCGGCATTGGCGGCATCGTAGGAATAGGAGCAGTTCGAGGTGATGTAGTCATACGCGGCAAGCTCCCGCTCGTACTCGCTCAACCCCTCGGTGTTCTGCGCGAGCGTCTTGGCGACACCGGCGCAGATGCTGTACTGCGCGGCGTACTGCTCCTGCGAGAGAGTGATGGGCAGACGCGCCGACACGACATTTTCGGAGGAGTCGGAGTAATATGTTATTATCTCTGACGCGGAGAATTGCAGCAGCTCCGGGCATTCATAGGACAAAAGCAGCGTGAGATTTGACAGCTCGTCGCGCGTGAGCGGCTGCGGAAACGAGCAGTTGGAGTCAAACGCGCTGACAGAGCTGTAGAGGGCGCAGAAATTCTCCAGAAGCCGATCGTCCAGCTGCAAAAGATACTCGCGCAGCTCAAAGTGCGGAATGAGCGCGCGCGCCTGCTGCTGCACGGCGGAGAGCGGCGTGGGCGTAGGCTCCGGCGTGGGTGTGGGTGTGGGGACGGGAGCGGCGCTTGTCTGCACCGGCTGCGGCGCTGCCGTGACGGCGGGGGTGATTTTCGCATCGCGGGCAAAGGTGACGAGGATGACGGCGAGCGCCGCCGCCGCAACGAACAGCAGCGCCGCAGCCGCGCCATAGCCCCGGCGCGGCTTTTGCACCGTCACGTCAATGCGCAGCGGGCGCACCTCAATATCGCCGTAATTGACGTAAAACGGCGCGTCAACGTAGAGCACTGCCCCGGTTTTCAGCCCCTCCGGCAGCTCCACGAGCAGAGGCTCGGGCGCGCCGGGGTAGCGCAGCGTGCGAAAGCAGCCGGAGCGCGCCTCCGCAGCGGTGACCGAGACGGAGACGGCGGTGTATTCAGCTTCGGTATATGTATTGCTCATAAGCGGAACTCTCAAATCAAAAGGGTATGCCGAAAGGGTAAAGCAAGGGAAGCATAATGCCTCATTATAGCACAAAAGCGTTTGCAGACGTGAATTGGCTGTAAAAATCGCGCGCTCACAGACACGGGAGGTTCGCGCCGGAGCGGCGGGCGAGGCGGCGGATATACGCGGCGAGCGCCTCCTCAGACGGGAAATGCGCAAGCTTGCCGGGGCTGGGGTGCAGCACGATGTTCAGCGCCTCACCGCACGCCTGACGCTCCATATACTCAACGGGCATCTCCGTATAAAAATGCTCGGACGCGATATGGCGCAGCTCGTGGCGCAGAGCCTCCTCGCGCTTTGCCTCGCTCAAAAGCGCATTGATGTACACGCTGAAGCTGCCGTCGGAGTTCGGGACGGTCACGCCCTCGACCTTTATGGGCAGCTCGATGAGCCGGACAAAATAGTCAGTCATTGTGCAGCGCCTCGATGATTTTCACGGCGCGGCGCACATCGTCGGGTGCGGCATCCTTGGCGAGCTTGAAGAGCATTTTCATGTCCTCGCGGTTGCGCAGAGTCTCCAAAAGCTCCGCCAGCTCCGCGTCGGCGGCGGTCTGCGTTGAGGTGAGGGTATTCATGTCGACACCGAAAAACTCCGAAAAAACGCGGAGCGTGTCAATGTCCGGCTCACGCTTGCCGGTCTCGTACATTCCTATCGCGCTGCGCGACAGCCCCGTGCCGTCAGCAAGCTGCTGCTGCGACAGCCCCGCCTTGCGGCGCAGGTGTGTCAAGGTATCGCTGAAATGAGACATATGCTTTCACCCTCCGTGTCACAGGTTCGTCACAATATACTTGCGCCAAGAATATATCACAAAACGTGATAATTGTAAAGCAAAATTTTTTTCAAAAACATATGGCGCGGGTATTGACTTGCACGGGAAGTAATGATATACTCCAAAACGTCACAGGACGTGACATGAGGAGCAAAAGAGAACCGGGACGCAGACAGCCTCCGTGCCGGTGGATTTTTTGCACCATTCAAGTCACAAAACGTGACAAAATCAAGCGGGCGGAGGAAGCATTGATCGGTTTGCGCAGCGCCGGGTATATCCGCGAAGCGGAGATATTCGGCTATCCCGCAGGGGAGGGAACGATCGCGCCGGAGTGCGGCGAGAGCCCCATGCTGCCGCGCTGGCTGTGGAGTGGTGAGCCCGAGAAAACGGAGGACGGTGGCAGTGGGGAGACATTTTGTGAGCTATGAGGCGCAGTGCCCATTTTACAGGGCGGAGGACAGGCGGATGATCTATTGCGAGGGGGTGGAGCAGGGCAGCAGCCTGCATAACGCCTTTGCCGGCAGTGCCGCGCCGTATAAGGAGCGCTACTGCTGCGCACAGTGGGAGGAGTGCCGAATAGCGAGGATGCTGTGGAGCAAGTATGAATGAGAGAAAGGAGGGAGCAGAGAGGGGAGCTTTCCCCGGGAAATGAAGAAGATGCCAAGTAACGAAAAAACCGAGACGAGAGAGGATGCGCGCTGCCGGAGATTCATGGACATGACCGACGCGGCGGCGGAGCTGATCCAAAGCACGATAAGCGCCGCCGTGCCGGACGACCCCAAAGCGCTGCGCGCGATAACCGGGGCGCTGAAGGATCTCAAGGAGCTTATCGACGAGCCGCCGGGTGCGGCAAAGGACGGCGGGGAGCTCGTCATACGTGTGGAGGGCGACGTGCCCGAAGCGCCGTAAGAAGCCGCCGTGCCGTATATCGACATACCCGCGCCCAGCGAGAAGCAGCGGCAGTTTTTTGCCGACGGGCACAAATACGTCGCCTACGGCGGGGCGCGCGGCGGCGGGAAGAGCTGGGCGGTGCGCGTGAACGCGCTGCTGACCGCCGCGCGCTATCCCGGCGTGACGCAGATGATAATCCGCCGCAGCTATCCCGAGCTGTACGCAAACCACATAAAGCCGTTTCTGCGCCTGCTGCCCAAGGGCAGCTACACCTACAACGACACGCGCAAGGAACTGACCCTGCCAAACGGCAGCCGCATTGTATTCCGCTACTGCGCCAATGACGCGGATCTCCTGAATTTTCAGGGGACGGAGTGCGACGTGATGTATATCGACGAGGCGACGCAGATAACGGAGGAGCAGTTCCGCGTGCTCTCGGCGTGCGTGCGCGGCGCGGAGAACGGCATGCCCAAGCGCTGCTATCTCACCTGCAACCCCGGCGGCGTGGGACACGCATGGGTCAAGCGCCTTTTCGTCGACCGCCTCTATAAAGGCGGTGAGCGAGCTGAGGAGTACAGCTTTATACAGGCGCGCGTGCACGACAATCACGCGCTCATGCGCGCACAGCCCGACTATATCCGCCAGCTGGAGGCTCTGCCGCCCAAGCTGCGCGAGGCGTGGCTGGACGGGTCGTGGGACGTGTGCATGGGGCAGTTTTTCGAGGAATTCAGAAACCTGCCGGAGCATTATGCCGACAGACGCTGGACGCACGTGATAGAGCCGTTCGAGATACCCGCCGACTGGCGCATTTACCGCTCGTTCGACTGGGGGTATCACAGACCGTTTTCCTGCGGGTGGTGGGCAGTGGATTACGACGGCGTGGCATACAGGATACTGGAAATGTACGGCTGCACCGACACGCCCAACGAGGGCGTGCGCTGGACACCCGACAGGGTGTTTGCGGAGCTGGCGCGCACCGAGCGGGAGCACCGCTGGCTGCGCGGGCGGAGGATAAGCGGCGTTGCCGACCCCGCGATATGGGACGGCTCAACAGGGGAGAGCATTGCCGACTGCGCCGCGCGCCATGGCATATATTTCTCACGCGGCGACCATGCGCGCATACCCGGCTGGATGCAGCTTCACTACCGCCTTGCGTTCGATGAGAACGGCTGCGCGATGATGTACGTTTTCAAAAACTGCACCGCGTTCATCCGCACGCTGCCGCTACTGCAATACGACGCACAGCGCGTGGAGGATCTGGACAGCGACGGAGAGGATCATATCGCCGACGAGACACGCTACTTCCTCATGTCGCGCCCGATAAAGCCGCGCCTCGGCGAAAAGGAGACGGGACGCGGTGCGCTGGAGCTGCTGCTGGACATTCCCGACGGCGCGCTCGGCGCAAAGACCCCGATAAAAAGAATGGAGATCCTAAATGACTGACAGAATTGAAAGCGCCCTGCGCTCCGACAACGGCGCGCCGAGCACGGCAGAGCGCGCCATCGGGCGCGACGAGATACGCGCCGCCTACGCCACGCTGCTGAAATACAAGGCGGGGAAGGCAAATCTTGAAAGGCGCATTGTGGACGACCAGCAGTGGTACAAGCTGCGGCAGTGGGAGTGCCTGCGCAGGGCGGAGGCAAAGGAACAGATAGAACCCGCGAGCGCATGGCTCTTCAACGCCATTGCCAACAAGCACGCCGACGCGATGGACGCGTTCCCCTCGGCGGCGATACTCCCGCGCGAGCAGGGCGATATCGCCGAGGCGGAGATGCTCACGGCGGTGATACCCGTGGTGCTGGACGAGTGCGACTTTGAAAGCGTGTACTCCGGCGTGATGGATGACAAGCTCATCGCGGGGACGGGGGTATACGGTGTGTTCTGGGACGCGGAAAAGCTCAACGGGCTGGGCGATGTGGACATTGTGCAGACGGATGTCATCAACCTCTTCTGGGAGAGCGGCATCACCGACATACAGCACAGCCGCAATCTCTTCTACGTGAGCCTGCGCGACAACGACCGGCTTGAGGAGGAGTATCCGCAGCTTCGCGGAAAGCTCGGCGGGGCGGTGCTGGACGTGGCAAAATACGTCTATGACGACAGCGTGGACACCGCCGGGAAGAGCGTGGTGGTGGACTGGTATTACAAAAAGCGCATAGGGCGGCGCACCGTGCTGCACTACTGCAAGTTTATCGCCGGACAGGAGGAGCCGCTGTACGCCACGGAGAACGATACCGAGCCTGCTGCGGACGGCATGGGCAATATCCTCCGCCCCGCCCCGTCGGAGGCGGGCTGGTACGACCACGGGCTGTACCCGTTCGTGTTCGACCCGCTGTTCCGCACAAAGGGGACACCCTGCGGCTTCGGCTACATCGACGTGGGCAAGAGCACGCAGGAATACATCGACCGCGGCGATCAGGCGATAATGCAGAACATGCTCTTCAACTGCAAGCCGCGCCACTTCATCCGCAACGACGGCAGCGTGAACGAGGCGGAGTATGCCGATTTGACAAAGGACTTTGTGCACGTGGACGGCGCACTTGGGCAGGACAGCATACTCCCCGTGCGCGGCAGCAGTCTTGACGGCATATATGTCACCGTCATCAACAACAAGATAGACGAGCTCAAGGAGACGACGGGCAACCGCGACGTTTCCTCCGGCGGGACGACAGGCGGCGCGACCGCCGCCGCCGCGATAGCCGCGATGCAGGAGGCGGGCAGCAAGCTCTCGCGCGACAGCAGCAAGGCGGCGTACCGCGCGTACAGAAAGCTGGTGCTGATGGTGATCGAGCTGATACGCCAGTTTTACGATGTGCCGAGGTATTTCCGCATAATGGGCGAGCGCGGCGGCATGAAATTCATAAGCTGCTCGAACGCGGGGCTGAGGCTGCAAAGTCAGGGCGAGCTGACGGGGCTGGACATGGGCTGGCGGCTGCCGGTGTTCGACGTGAGCGTCACGCCGGTGAAGTCCTCGCCCTACTCGAAGATGAGCCAGAACGAGCTGGCGCTGCAATTCTATGCGGCGGGCTTTTTCGACCCGGCGCGTGCGGAGGCGGCGCTGGCGTGCCTGGACATGATGGACTTCGAGCGCAAGGACTTCATTGCAGCGAAGATCGCGGAGAATGCCGCGCGTGCCGCTGCCACCGCCGTGCCCGTCCCGACGGCGGGGAGCACGGAGCTGCGCCGTGCGGGAGAGGCGAGCGTGACGAAAAACGCCCGCGAGCGCACGGCGGAGAGCGTGCAGCCGCAGTAGATAACAGTATAAATATTGCCGATGCCGGGCGTGAACGCCTCGGCGGCAGAGAAAGGAGATATACAAACATGAACAATGAAACGAACGACAGTATCCAGCTTTTCGCCGCCGACGACGGCAGCGCAGGCACGGCGGAGGCGGCGCAGACCGCCGAGGTCAGCGAAGCGGCGGAAAAAGCCGCGAGCACGGCGGCGCGGGAGAGCAGTCCTGAGCAGAAGGCGGTCAGGGACGAACCCGGGGCGAGAGTAGATGCCGGGGAAGCGAGAAAAAGAGAGAGCGCTTCCCGCCTGTACTCGATGTGGATGGCGCAGGCGGCGGACCTGCGCGGGACTTACCCCGGCTTTGAGCTGACGCGGGAGCTGAAAAACGCGGACTTTTGCGAGCTGCTGCGCTCCGGCGCAAGCGTGCGCGCCGCGTATGAGCTTGTAAACCGCGAGGCAATCATGCGCGCGGCAGCGCGGGATATGGAGGAGAAGCTTATCCGCCGCATTCTATCCGGCGCTGACCGCCCGCGCGAGGGCGGACTGACGAGCCAGAGCGCCGCCGTGGTAAAAAGCGACGTGGCGAGCATGTCCAAGTCCGCGCGGCGCGAGATAATCCGCCGTGTCCAGCGCGGCGAAAAAATATCATTTTGAATATTTGAATAGGAGAGACAACACATGAGCAATGACACCAACACCGTCCAGACCACCGGCATGAGCGGGCTGTCGGCGGAGATGAAAACCTTTTACGACATGGCGCTCATCGATGAGGCGCAGGCGAATCTCGTCCATGACCAGTTCGGACAAAAGCGCCCCATTCCCGCCAACGGCGGCAAGATAATCGAGTTTCGCAAGTTTGCGCCGCTTGCCAAGGCGACCACGCCCCTCACCGAGGGCGTTACACCGGACGGCAAGCAGCTATCCGTGAGCACCGTCAGCGCCGCAGTGAGCCAGTACGGCGATTATATCACCCAGTCGGATATGCTGGAGCTGACGGCGCTGGACAACACCATCCTTGAGTCGGCAAAGCTGCTCGGCCGTCAGGCGGGCGCGACGCTCGACACCGTTGTGCGCAACGTCATGCACAGCGGCACGAACGTCATCTACGCCGAGAAGGTTACATCATCCGGCGTGACCGAGGTGAAAAGCCGCGCCGCGCTCGACAGTGACTGCGCCATAACCGTGGAGCTCATACAGCGCGCTGTGGCAAAGCTGCGCGCGCAGAACGCGCCCACGATCAACGGCAAGTACGTCGGCATCATCCACCCCTATGTCGCCTACGACCTTATGCGCGATCCCGAATGGGTCGATGCGCACAAGTACGCCCAGCCGGAAAACCTCTACGAGGGTGAGATAGGCGAGCTTGCCGGGGTGCGCTTCGTGCAGACGACCGAGGCGAAGATATACGCCGGGGACGACCTCGCCGCCGACAGCCGCACGCTTGCGGTTAACAATGCCGCCGGGTACACCGGCAGCGTGACCGCAATAAAGTTCGACGGCGGCACGGTGGAGCAGGACACGCTTGCCGGGAGATGCATACTCATCAACGGCGTGCGCGCAAAGGTCACGGCGAACACTGCCGACACCCTCACCGTCGAGAGCTGCGACTTCGGCACGGTGGCGGACAACGCCGTCATCTATCCCGGCGAGGGCGGCAAGGACGGGCTTGCCGTGTTCGGCACGCTCATCCTCGGCGACGGCGCTTACGGCGTGACCGAGGTGACGGGCGGCGGACTGGAGATAATCGTGAAGCAGCGCGGCTCGTCCGGCGCGGCAGACCCGCTCGACCAGCGCTCCAGCGTCGGCTGGAAAGCGATAAAGACCGCGGAAATGCTGATAGAAAACTACCTTGTGCGCATCGAGAGCGTTTCCAAGCGCTTCTCCGCCAGCGCAAAGGCAAACTGACAGAGGGAAAGGAGCAAGGAGCATGGCAGCGAAAAGAAACACGAACGGGGAAAGACTCGTGCGCATTCGTCTCCCCAAGGAGCGGCGCGACCAGGAGGACGTGTTTGTCGGCGTGAACGAGCGCACATGGCTCATCAGGCGCGGCGTTGAGGTGGAGGTGCCCGAATGCGTGGCGGAGGTGCTGGAAAACCGCGAGATGATGCTCGAAACCATCATGGAGTTCGAGAGCGCGGCGCGCAGGGCGGACTGACACCATGACACCGGCAGAGGCAATAGCCCGCGCGGACGCGCTGCGCCCCAACAGCTTCAGCTATGCGCAGAAGCTTTCGTGGGTGAGCGCGCTGGACGCGGCGGTCACGGCGGAGGTGATAAACACCCATGACGGCGGGGAGTGGGTGGACTTCAAGGGCTACAGCGAGGAGAGCGCGCCGAGGACAGAGCTTTTGATCCCCGCCCCGTATGACGAGGTGTATCTGCGCTATATCGAGGCGCAGATGGACTATTCAAACGGCGAATACGACCGCTTCAATAACTCCAACGCCATGTATGCCGCAGCCCTCGGCGCGTTTGTCAACCACTATAACCGCACGCATATGCCGCTTGGCACGAAGAGGAAATATTACTGAAAAAGGAGGGACGCGAATGCTGTACCCCAAGCTGAGAAAAAAGACCGTCAGGCGGCAGACCGTCAGCGCCTTCGGCGGGTATGAGCACCGCCTGCGCACGACGGAGGGTGCGTTTTACGATACGCAGAATCTCTCCACCGAGCGCTATCCGCTGCTGTCGGTGAGAAAGCGGAGAGGGGAGTACCTCACGCTCACAGCGCCGCAGGGCATTATCGAAAAGGACGCGCTCGCCTACATTGACGGCGGCACGCTCTATTATAATACTCTTGCAACGCCGCTCACGGATATGAGCGCGGGCGAAAAGCAGCTTGTGAGCATGGGGGCGTACATCTGCGTGTTCCCCGACAAGCTCTATTACAACACCGCAGACGGCGCGGACTACGGCTCGATGGACGCAAAATGGGAGTACACCGGGCGCGTGAGGTACACCATGTGCGATCTCGACGGCGAGGATTACCCCGCCGTCGAGGAGAGCGCCGCCGAGCCCGCCGCGCCGCAGGACGGGGATTACTGGCTGAACACGAAGGAGGGTACGCTCAGCAGGTACAGCACGTCGCTGAAAATGTGGGTGGAGGCGGAGAGCGTATATATGAAGCTCACATTCACCACACAGGGGCAGATACCCTCCGCCTTTGCCCGCTATGACGGCGTGCGCGTCTCCGGCGCGGGGGATGACCTTGACGGGACAAAGGTGCTCTATGCTGTGGGCGGCAGTGCGGGCACAGCGCCGGACTATGCCGATGCGGAGAGCGACTACATCGTGCTCGCGTGCGCGCCGACGGGGGCGCGCACGGAGGAGAGCGCACACATCACCCTTGAGCGCCGCGCGCCGGAGATGGACTATGTATGCCAGTGCGCCAACCGCCTGTGGGGCTGCCGCTACGGCAACGACGGGGAGAGCAATGTCAACGAGCTGTACTGCTGCGCCCTCGGCGACTTCAAAAACTGGGAGCAGTACATGGGGCTGTCCACGGACTCATGGCGCGCCTCCGTCGGCTCGGACGGCGTGTGGACGGGCGCGGTGGGCTATTTGGGAACGCCGCTGTTCTTCAAGGAAAACTGCATCCACCGCATAACGGTGTCCTCCGTGGGCGCGCATCAGGTGGGCGAGACGGTGTGCCGCGGCGTACAGCGCGGCAGCGCGAAAAGCCTCGCCGTCGTCAACGAGACGCTATACTATAAATCGCGCGGCGACGTGTGCGCCTATCAGGGCGGCTTCCCGCAGGGGGTGTCCGCCGCGCTCGGCGGGGAGAGCTACGGCGGCGCGGTCGCGGGCGCGCTGGGCGAGCGGTATTACATCTCCATGCGCGACGCGCGCGGTGCGGCGAGCCTTTTCGTCTATGACATCGGCAGGGGGCTGTGGATGCGCGAGGACGCGCTGGCGGCGGACGGCTTCGCGCGGGTGGACGACGAGCTGTTCTGCCTTGCGGGGAACACGCTCTACGCCCTCGCCGGGACGTGCGGAGATTTGGAGAAGTGCGTGGAATGGTCGGCGGAGACGGGGATGCTCACGTGCGAGTACCCGGACAGCAAGTATCTTGCGCGTGTGGCGATACGTGCGTGGATGGAGCAGGAGGCGGCGCTGGAGCTTTACGTTGAGTACGATTCCTCCGGCGCGTGGGAATACGCCGGGCGGATGCGCGCCTCGCGCGCCGGATCTGCCGAGTTTCCGCTTCGCCTGCGCCGGTGTGACCATGTGCGCCTTCGCCTTGAGGGACGGGGCGAGGCGCGGATACTGAGCATGACGCGCGAGGTGACGGAGGGGTGACGGGTATGTACGAGCTTCCGCCCATGCTCTCCGGCACGTCGGCGCAGCAGCTTGCCGCGCTGAGGGCATATCTTGTGCGCATGGCAAATCAGCTCAACTCCGCCGAGGGCGCGACCGCCTCTATAAAGGCGGTCAGCACGGCGGGTGCATTGAGCACGCCGCGCACCGCTGCGGGCGCGGCGGTGTCCGCCGGCGGCACGGAGAGCGCGGCAGGCGTGAGAAAGAGCGCGGCGGAGCTGCGCCAACTGATACTTAAAACGGCGGACGGACTGTCGGGCGACATCGAGGCGATGGGCTTTTACGCCGACGGGCGCATAGAGGCGCTCGGAGAGCGCTGCCTTGCGCGCTCGGAGTTCGGCGCGTTCACCGAGAATATAGAGCGGCAGATAACAAACACCGCGCGCGGCGTGGTGGAGAGCTACGGCTATACGGAGAGGATAGAATCCAATCAGGCGGACATAGAGCTGCTGCAATCCTACATGACAGACATCGACGGCGAGATACGGCGCGGACTGGTCACAGACCCCGCGACGGGCGAGACGGTCACGGGCATTGCCATTGCGCAGAATCTGCAATTTACGGGCGAGGTCAGCCGGGGGAGCGACGGCATGAATTACTACACCCTCTCCTCCGGGCAGACCTTCGGGCTGTACACCTCCACGGGATGGCAGTTCTGGATAAACGGCTATCGGCGCGGCTGGTACAACTCCGTGGACGGCATGCTGCACATTGCCAACGTCGCCGTGGAGGACAGCCTGCTCCTTGGCGGGGCATGGCGCCTGAGCGCCGACGGCGGGCTTGGCATCAGATACACGGGAGGGTGAGAGAATGGGCGTGAATTTCTTTCAAAACGGCGTGAGCCTCGGCGCGAGTGCGGGCTGGGGCGGCTATACCGGCGGGAACAACTACGTTGTGCGCTATGACTTCACAACGCCCGCCGAGGGCGCGAGCGGCGTGACGCTGACGCTCGGCGGGATATATTACGGGCACGGCGCGGGGACGCAGGGCTTCGGCTTCAAGCTCGGCACATCGCCCACGGCGTGGGCAAACGCGCGCGGCGAGACGCCGGACTCCGACATCGCGTACATGAGCTATTCCGACGCTTCCGGCTACGGCTGCACACTGACGGCAGCGGGGCTCAACCTCGCGCCGTACACGACGTATTACATCTTCGTGTATGCCGCGACAGGCGGTGCGGAGTATTACACCGGCTGGAACTGCACCGCCCCGGCGATCGCGTTCTCCGGCAGCTACACTGCGCCCGTATCGACGATAAGCTCCGTCTCGCCGCAGACGGCGACGGGCAGCAGCGTGTCGATAATCATGGCGCGCGCGGGAGAGGGATGCCACAGGGCGACGTTCAGCCATGACGGGGAGACGCTCGCCGAGTCCGAGCCGTTCGCAGCCGCGCTCTCCTATGTCTGCCCGCGCGAGTGGATGGCAAAGGTGCCGACGGCGCAGAGCATGACGGTGGACATCTCGGTGCAGATGTATTCCGACGCGGCATGCACCCTGCCCGTGGGCGCGGCGCAGAAGAGCGCGTTCACGCTGACGGCGGACGCGGATATGCGCCCGAGGCTTTCCGACGGCGCGGTGACGGCGGCGGTGCTCAACCCGTCATCGGGCTTTACGGATTTTATCGCCGGGGTGAGCCGCGCGCGGGTGAGCTTCGCGGCGGACAAACTCGACCTCTCATCCTGCGCGGGGGCGACGGTCGCGGCGTACCGCGTGAGCGTCAGGGGGCGGACGGTGAGCGCGGCGGCGGGAACGGTGGACACGGGCGTGCTCACGGGCGACTGCACGCTTTTGTGCACGGTCGTCGATACGCGCGGCAGGGAGGACAGCGTCGGCATAGGCGTGACGATGCTGCCGTATGTGCCGCCGTTTCTCAGCGATATTGCCGCCGCGCGCTGCAACGCGGACGGGACGGACAACGAGCGCGGCGCGTACTATAAGCTGCGCGCCGCGCTGGGGTATACCGCGCTCGGCGGGGCAAACAGCGCCGCCGTGTCCGTCAGCATACAGCCCACGGGCGGCGCGTGGGGCACGGAGACGGCGCTCGGCGGATTCGAGAGCGGAAAATGGTCGCACAAATGGAGCATACCCGCCGTGCTCGGCGGCGGGCTTGACGGGGACGGGTACACGC
>CAVGKI010000008.1:0-26043 GCA_963629655.1 Butyricicoccaceae bacterium
CAACAAGTGGCAGGAGTTCGTGAACACCATCAGCTTCAACCTGTTCTACAAGGATACGCAGTATGTTACGCTGACGGTGGACGACGCGGGCAGCGGCATCGCTAAGACGGAATATCTCGTGACCGACAGAGATCTCGACAAAGCCGCGCTTGATAATGAGACCTTCACGACCTACACTAACCTCTTCGGTATCGATCCGGACGCGAAGCTCATTGTCTACGCAAGAATCACGGATAAAGCGGGCAATGTGACCTACCTCCGCTCGGACGGCGTGGTGCTGGATGCGACTGCCCCTGCCATCAACGGCGCGGAGAATGGCAAGACCTACTGCGCCGCCGTGACGCTGACGATAACGGATGCTTATCTCGACACCGTGACGGTCAACGGCGATGCGGTAACGCTGACGACGGATGGCAAGCTGACGCTGAATCCGGCGGTGGGTACGCAGACTGTAACTGCCACCGATAAGGCGGGCAACAGCACGAGCATCACCGTCACGGTCAACGACGGGCACACATGGGGTGCATGGACCTCCAACGGCGACAACACGCATAAACGCACCTGCCAGTATGACGCGATGCATACCGAAACCGGCACTTGCGCCGGCGGCACGGCGACCTGCTCCGCTGCGGCGGTCTGCACCACCTGCGGCGGCGCGCACGGCGAGAAGGACCCGAGCAATCATTCCAATCTCACGCATGTGCCGTACAAGGCGGCGACGGTGTACTCCGCCGGCAATATCGAGTATTGGTATTGCAGCGGCTGCGGCAAGTATTTCCTTGACGCGAACGCCACCAACGCCATCGCGCAGTCGTACACTGTCATTCCGAGGCTCAGCGGCGGCTGGGGCGTCCGCACCGGCGACGACAGCGATCTCACCCTCTGGCTGACCCTCCTGCTCCTCAGCGGCTCGGGCAGCGGCGCGGCGCTGGTCCTCGGCAAGAGGAAAAAGTACGGCGAGTAAGCAAATAACAGACCCAAAAACGGGAGACATCGAAAAGCTTCGATGTCTCCCGCACTAATTTCTAAAGGCAGCACCGAATTATGCGGTGCTGCCTTGAAAATTTTGATTGAGCTATATAATATGTATGACCCCGAACGTTATCGCCGTGATTATCGCCGCCGCCATCAGAACGCCGAGGAATATGCACGGCACGGCTTCCTTCAGCTTCATGTCCAGCAGCGCCGCGATGAGCGCGCCTGTCCACGCCCCCGTGCCGGGAAGCGGGATGCCCACAAACACCATGAGCGCAATAGGCCCGTATTTCTTGACGTTTTCGCCCTTGAGGTGCGCCTTGTTCTCAAGCTTTGTGATGAATGCGTTCATTTTTGGCATACGCAGACGCATCCAGTGGAAAATGCGGTTTATATACACAATGATGAACGGCACGGGCACCATATTGCCCAGCACCGCCGCCGTCAGCGCCAGCGGATAGTCCAGCCCGAAGCCGATTCCGTAGGGCAGACCGCCGCGCAGCTCAATAATGGGAACCATGGAGATAAAAAACGTCGCGATAAATTTTCCGAGGGTCGTGCCTGTCAGCCAAGAAATCATAAGCAACTCCGAATATATGTATTTTCAGCTTTTGATTATAACATAGCACACGCAGAATAACAATCTAAGATTTCGTTAATTTTTAGCTGTTGTGCTTTCCTGCGCTATCATATATAATAATTCTTAAATAAGACTTAAAAAGACTTAAAAATTTGAAAACCGTTCGGAGGACACATGAAAAAACGCATAGATTCCATGCAGGCGCTGCGCTTTCTCGCGTGCCTGTGCATATTTGCGCACCACTGCTATATTACGGAGGTGGTGTACTGGGGCGTGTCGGTGTTTTTTGTCATGTCCGGCTTCTTGATGTGCTGCGGATATTATGAGCGGTATTCCGCCTCGCTCGCTCCGGCAGTCTCTCTGCGCTTTTCGCTGAAAAGGGTATGGAAGCTCTACCCGCTGCATGTGCTGACCATGCTGCCTATCCTCGCGCTGGACATATATATGCGCCCGTCAACAGGCATGACTGCCGGATATATCATCACCGAGACGGCGGCAAACCTGCTGCTGGTGCAGGCATGGCTGCCGAAATACGCCTTCTCGCTCAACGGCGTGGCGTGGTATCTCTCCGTGTCGGTGCTGCTGTACTTTCTCTTCCCGTACATACTCGCCTGCATCCGCGCCTACCGCTCGCGCAGGGCGGCATTTGCCGCGTGCGCCGTTCTCTTCGCCGTGCAGATAGGGCTGTGCGCCCTCGCCGCGCCGCTGGGGCGCGCGCTGTATGGGGAGGACTATTCGGGCTTTGCGTTCTGGCTCGGCTATATCGCCCCCCCAGTGCGCGCGATTGACTTTGCCGTGGGCTGCAATCTCGGCTATATCTTCCTCACCCGCCGCCCCGGCGAGTGCGAGAGCCGCCGCGCGTCCGCCGCGCTGGAGCTTGCCTGCGCCGTGCTGCTCGCTCTTGCGGTGTTGATATTCAAATCCGGGCGCAGCTTCCTTGCGCTGCAGGAGTTCCGCTCGTCGGTGCTTTTTCTGCCATTTTCGGCGGCGGCGGTGTATCTCTTCGCCGTTGGCAAGGGGGTTATCCCGCGGCTGCTCACCAACCGCGTCACGGTGTTTCTCGGCGACATGAGCGCGTGGTTTTATCTCATCCATCAGGATGTTATCCGTCCGGGATATATGCTGCTCGACCGCGCGGGGCTCACGCTTGAGCAGTGCAAGCCCGTGCTGTTCTTCGTTTGCGGCGCGATCACGCTGGCGGCATCCGTGCTGTGGGCAAAAATAGACGCGGGCATGAGGAAAACGGCATAGCTTCCGTGACGCTTTTTACAAAATACTGCTGTACTTTTTATGTAAACTGTGATATTATATAAACGCAGATTGCGCATTGCGCGGGCTTGACGGAGGAAAATGACACATGGACGAAAAAACAAATCTTTTCAGGAAAAAGAGTATAGAGCGCATCTCCTCGCCGGAGCAGCTCAACGATTATATATGCGTGTCCAGCCCGGGCGTGTGGCTGATACTGATGGCTATGGTGGTGCTGCTGGCAGGCGTGGTGATATGGGGCGTATTCGGCACAATGAACAGCTATATTGACGTGTGCGCCGTGAGCGATAAGGGCAAGACGGTGGTGTACATAAGCGAGGAGAACATCGCGCGGGTCACGGCGGATATGCCGGTGATGATAAACGGGACGGAGTACACCTTTGCCTCGATAAGCGATGAATCCGTCGAGGCGGAAAATGTGATGGATGAGTATGATATGCACGTGGGCGGGATAAAGTCCGGCGAATGGGTCTATCCCGCGACGCTCACGAAGAATCTGCCCACAGGGACATACTCCGCAAAAATAGTCGCGGAGAGCATAAATCCCGTGTCGTTCGTCTTTAACTGAGGTGCGCGTCATGGCAGAGAAGAGGATAAAAAAGCCGGTGACAAAGGGCGTTGCCCGTGTGCCGGTCGTGATGCAGATGGAGGCGCTGGAGTGCGGCGCGGCAGCGCTGACGATGGTGCTGGCATACTACGGCAAATGGATACCGCTGGAAAAGGTGCGGTATGACTGCGGCGTGTCGCGCGACGGGTCAAACGCGCGCAACGTCATGCTCGCGGCGCGCAGCTACGGCTTGAAGGCGCAGGGCTATCGCTTTGAGCCGGAGGATCTGCGCAAGGAGGGGGAATTCCCCTGCATTATCCACTGGAATTTCAACCATTTTGTGGTGCTGTGCGGCTTTAAGGGCAACTATGCCGTCATCAACGACCCGGGAAACGGCACCGCCAAGGTGCCGATGGAAATGTTCGACAACGCGTTCACAGGCATATGCCTCATGTTTGAGCCGGACGAGGGCTTCGAGCCCGGCGGCGAACCCAAGAGCGTTATGCAGTTTGCGCGCGAGCGGCTTCGCGGCGCGGGCGGCGCGATCGCGTTTGTTGTGCTGACAAGCCTTATAACCGCGCTCATTGGCATAATAAACCCCGCGTTCACGCGGCTTTTCTATGACCGGCTGCTCACGGGGCAGGATCCCGACTGGTTCATTCCGACAATTGTGGCAATGTCTCTGCTCGCAGCGGTGCAGCTTATCGTGGCGGCGGCAGAGGCGATATGCTCCCTGAGGATAAACGGCAAGCTTGCCGTCATCGGCAGCACCACGTTTTTGTGGAAGGTGCTGCGCATGCCGATGGAGTTTTTCTCTCAGCGCATGGCGGGCGACATACAGCAGCGGCAGGGCGACAATGCCACCATTGCCAACAGCCTCGTCTCCACGCTCGCGCCGCTGGCGCTGCAGGCAATAATGATGGTGTTCTACCTTGTGGTGATGATACGCTATAGCTGGCAGCTCACGCTCGTGGGCGTGGCGAGCATACTTGTTGATGCGGGTATGTCCCGTATCATCTCGGCAAAGCGTGTGAACATCACGCGCGTGCAGATGCGCGACAGCGGCAAGCTTGCCAGCACGACAGTCGCCGGAATAGAGATGATAGAGACGATAAAGTCCAGCGGCACCGAAAACGGCTACTTTGAGCGCTGGGCAGGCTTTCAGGCGAGTGTGAACACCCAAAAGGTCAAATACGAGCGCCTTAACCAGTACCTGGGCATGGTGCCCACGATAGTCAGCACGCTGACAAACACGGCGGTGCTCGGCATGGGCGTGTGGTTCGCGATGGAGGGGAGCTTCACCGTCGGTATGATAACGGCGTTTCAGGCGTTCCTCGCCTCGTTCATCGCGCCGGCGGAGGCGCTTGTCTCCGCAGGGCAGGTCATGCAGGAAATGCGCACGCAGATGGAGCGCGTCGAGGACGTGATGCAGTACCCCGTGGACGTGGAGGATGAGACGGAAGCGGACGATGACGATAATGTAAGCGGCTACGCCAAGCTCACGGGTGAGGTGGAGCTGAAAAACATCACTTTCGGCTATTCACGCCTTGCCCCGCCGCTTATCGAGGATTTCAGCATGCACGTCAAGCCCGGCAGCACCGTGGCGTTTGTGGGCGAATCCGGCTGCGGCAAGTCCACGCTCTCCAAGCTCATCTCCGGGCTGTATAAGCCTTGGAGCGGAGAAATACTCTTCGGCGGTGTGCCGCAGAAGGACATTCCGCGCAGCGTGTTCACCGGCTCTCTCGCGGTGGTGGATCAGGACATTATCCTTTTTGAGGACACCATTGCAAACAACATAAAAATGTGGGACAACACGATAGAGGACTTCGAGATGATAATGGCGGCGCGGGACGCGCGGCTGCACGAGGACATCATGCAGCGCGACGGCGGCTACCAATACCGCATCACGGAGGGCGGCAAGAATTTCTCCGGCGGGCAGCGCCAGAGAATGGAGATCGCCCGCGTCCTCGCGCAGGATCCTACCATCATAATAATGGACGAGGCGACAAGCGCGCTCGACGCGCGCACGGAGTTTGAGGTCGTCAACGCCATCCGCGACAGAGGCATCACCTGCATCGTCATTGCCCACCGCCTCTCCACGATACGCGACTGTGACGAGATAATCGTGCTCAACCACGGCAAGGTCGTCGAGCGCGGCACACATGACGAGCTTATGGCGCTGGACGGGGCGTATACGCGCCTTGTCACGAGCGAGTGAGAGGAGGCGCAATATATGGGTTGGTTTAACGAACAGATACTTGAGCGCAGGAAAAACGACAACGAGGCGCTTGAGAGCGCCTTTGTGGATGTCGTGTCCGCGGTGCTTGGCGACAAGGCTGCGACGGCGGCACGTGATGAGCGCTTTGTGATAAAAAGCGCCATTGACGAGGTGCTGCGCTACTATCATGTTCCGTCCGGCGAGGTGCCCGGCGACATTCGCGACCGCGACGGGCAGCTTGAATACCTGCTGCGCCCATGGGGCATTATGCGCCGCCGCGTGGAGCTGACGGAGGGCTGGTACAAAAACTGCGTCGGAGCGCTGCTCGGCACACGCGCGGACAACGGCAGCACCGTTGCCCTTATCCCGAACAAATTCTTCGGTTATTCGTTTCTTGACACCGACACCGGCAAGCGCGTCAAGCTCAACCGCGAGACGGCAAAGCTTATCGAGCCGGAGGCGCTGTGCTTCTACAAGCCGTTCCCGCTGAGGAAAATAGATCTGAAGGATCTCTTCGCCTATATGATGCAGACGATCCCTACCGGGTCGCTCGTCATGGTCGTGCTTGCCACGCTTGCCGTGACGGGGCTTGGGCTTATTCTGCCCAAGATAAACTACATAATTTTTTCCGATGTGATAACCTCGCACAGCGCGCAGCTTCTGCTTAGTCTGCTGGCATTTTATCTGTGCGTGGGGATAAGCACGGTGATGATGGACGCGGTGAAAGCGCTGGTGTCCTCGCGCGTGTCGACGCAGCTTGACCTCAACGTCGAGGCGGCGACGATGTCGCGCATGCTGAGTCTGCCCGCGTCGTTCTTCGTGCAGTACAGCGCGGGGCAGCTATCATATAAAATGCAGTATATGAACTCGCTCTGCTCCATGCTCTTCTCCGCGATATACTCCACGTCGCTCACGTCGCTTCTGTCGCTTGTATACGTGGCGCAGATATTCAAGTATGCACCCGCACTGGTCGCCCCGGCGCTCATCATTACGGCGGTGACGTTCGTGTTTTCCATTTTGACGACGCTGCGCCAGATGGGCATAACAAGACAGTGCATGGCGCTTGCCGGACGCGAGCGAGGCATGACCTACTCGCTCATCAGCGGCGTGCAGAAGATAAAGCTCGCCGGTGCGGAGAAGCGTATGTTCTCCCGCTGGCTGGGGCTGTACGCAGAGGAGGCGCGATTAAGCTATAACCCGCCGATGTTCCTGCGCCTGAACAAGGTCATTTCCAGTGCGATAAGCCTTGTCGGCACGATAGTGATGTACTACGCTGCCGTGCAGAGCGGCGTGAGCGTGGCGGAGTATACGGCGTTCAGCGCCGCATACGGCATGATCTCCGGCGCGTTCATGGGGCTGGCAGGTATCGCCTCCACCGTGGCGCAGATCCACCCCATTCTTGACGAGGTCAAGCCCATCATGGATGCCGAGCCGGAGGCTAGCGAGGGCAAGAAGATGGTCACGCGCGTGAGCGGCGGCATAGAGCTGACAAACGTGTCGTTCAGATACGCCGACTCGATGCCCCTTGTCATTGACAATCTCTCCCTCAACATTCGACCGGGGCAGTATATCGCGCTCGTCGGCTCGACGGGCTGCGGCAAATCGACGCTGGTGCGGCTGCTGCTGGGTTTTGAAAAGCCGCAAAAGGGCGCAATATACTACGACCGCCGTGACCTCAGCACGCTTGACCTCAAGTCGCTGAGAAGCAAGATCGGCTGCGTCATGCAAAACGGCAAGCTCTTCTTCGGCGACATATTCTCGAACATAACGGTTTCCGCGCCGTGGCTGACGCTGGACGACGCATGGGAGGCGGCGGAGGTCGCCGGCATTGCCGACGATATACGCGCCATGCCTATGGGCATGCACACGGTCATTGCCGAGGGGCAGGGCGGCATATCCGGCGGGCAGAAGCAGCGCTTGATGATCGCCCGCGCCGTCGCGCCCAAGCCCAAGATACTTATTCTCGACGAGGCGACGAGCGCGCTGGACAACGTAACGCAGAAGAAAGTGTCCGAGGCGCTGGACGGGCTGAAATGCACGCGCATCGTCATTGCCCACCGCCTTTCCACCATCCGCCAGTGCGACCGTATAATCGTGCTCGATCAAGGGAAGATAGTCGAGGACGGCACATATGAGGAGCTTATTGCCGAGAACGGATATTTTGCCGAGCTTGTCGCTCGCCAGCGCCTTGACGCGGGAGAGATAAAGAGCGAACAGGCAGACCCCGCAGCGGAGGGGAAAAAATTTGAGGAAATGTTTACGGTGACGTAACTTTTCCCGCGTTCGAGCGTATATACTGGTGAAAGCGGCAGGGGAAAGACAAAGCAGAGCCCCGAAAAGAAAAAATAAAAAGCACTGTAACAAATCTCAAGCCGCTGCGTACTAAAGGGTGAAAGCGGAAAACAAAACCGCTTCACATAAAAAAGAAAAATTTTTAATGAAAAGGAGAAAATATCATGTCTGAGAACGAAAAGAAGATCAACGATGCAGAACTCAACGAGGTTTCCGGCGGCGCAAGCTACGGTCCCTACTTCACCTACACCGTCGTCTGGGGTGACACCCTTTCCGGCATAGCCCTCCGCTTCAACACCACCGTCAACACCCTCGTCAAGCTCAACAACATTGCAAATCCTGACCGTATCAAGGTCGGTCAGACCCTCCTCATCCCCCAGTACTAATCGGCAGTCGCTGAACTGAACAAGGCAGCATACATAAGTAAGACATAAATCACCGATAAAACAAGGGCGCAGCCAAGTGAAAATTTGGCTGCGCCCTTGTTCTTTATGCTTATTAGGCAAATCACTTTTTCGGCGTATACTCCGGCGCGGGGAAGCGGACGGGCGTGCGCTCAAGCACCGCGTCAAAGGGTGCTGTGAGGATAAACTCCGTTTTCTCCTCGCGCGTCAGCCCCTCCGGCTGCGGCTTGACGGCGAGGCGGACGCTCCGCCCGCCGGCGCGGTCGTAGAAGTTGAACGCCGTTTCGCCCGTCTCGTGCAGCTCGATATTCTTGTTGCCCAGCGTCGTGCCGAACACCATTTGTATGCCGTCGAGATAGCACGCGCGCTGCTCGGCGATGCAGTAAAGCCCGCGGATGCCGCGCTCGACCTTGAGTATTTCCAGCGCCTCCGCCGCTGCGCGCACGCCGATGGCAAGCCCCGGGCAGTAATGCCCGTGAAGCAGCCCCGCCGTTTTGTATAACTCTTTTATATCCATGCTCACGCCTCCGTTTTCCAATATATCCGCATGACCTTTGTGTTCACGCCGTCGCTCACCGTGCCGTCATTACCGCATATTCCGCGCAGATGTGCGCGCAGCCTTTCGCACAGTGCGTCCGCGTCGGACGCCTGCGGAAAGTAATTTCGGCGCATATAGTCCGCCATTTCATCAACCGTCCGCCTGTCCGTCCAGCTGTAATCCACGCAGTCCGCCTCCGGCGCATACCCCGCCTCTCTGACGGCGCTTATCATCTCTGCGCAGTCCGCCTCAAGATCGCGCTCAAATGCGGGGCGCTGAGGCAGTCCGACGGCGGAGAGCAGCGAATCCCGAAACGGCTGATGCCATTCGTAAAAGCGCGTGATGAAGCACCAGCCGTGCGTCATGCGGCTCATTTTGCGCACGGTGGCGGCATCGTGCACGGCGGGGGACATTGTGGATATTGCAAAGTCGAAGCCCGGCGCGAAAATATCCTCCCCGCCCGTGACCGCGTCAAAGTCGCAGCACTGCGCCCTCCACGGCGTGGTGAACTCCGCCATGTTGCGCCGCGCCTGCTCTATCATTTTTTCGGATATGTCGATGAGCGTCACGTCGCAGCCGAGCCGTGCGAGGTACACCCCGTATTTCCCCACGCCGCAGCCGATGTCGAGCACGCGGCAGGGGAGCGTTATCATGCCGCGCTCATGCCAGAAGCGCAGCTGATTTGCGTTGTATTCGTTTATGCCGAGGTCAAAAACGTTCTGGTAATTCGCGGCGGCGCTGTCCCATTTGGCTTTTTCAGTCCACATCGCCGTCCTCCAGCATCACAACGACCGGCACGCCGTGCACCCGCTCGATATATGCGTGCATACCGTAGACCGGGTAAATGTTCTCATCCGTCAGGACGGAGGAATCGCCGCAGGCGTAAACGCTGCCGTTCTTCATCAGAATAAACCTGTCGCAAAAGCGCAGGGCGAGGCTCAAATCGTGGATGACGACGAGCACGGTTATGTTCTTCTCGTCGGCAACTGTGCGCACGAGCTTCATCATCTCATACTGATTTCTCGGGTCAAGATTGCTCGTCGGCTCGTCGAGGAGCAGCACCCTAGGCTGCTGCACGAGCGCGCGGGCGAGCATCACCTTTTGCAGCTCCCCGCCGGACAGCTCGTCCACCGGACGCAGGCGCAGCGCCTCCAGTCCGACGCGCGCGATCATCTCGTCGCAGACGGCGATGTCCTCATCGCCGACCGCCCATTTTATGTACGGCTTGCGTCCGAGGAGCACGCTGTCGAAAACCGTCGCCTGTGTCTGCTCGTTCTTCTGCGCGACGTAGGCGATGTTCTGCGCCAGCGCGCGCTTGGACAGCACGGCGATGTCCTCCCCGTCGAGCAGCACCTTGCCCTCGCGAGGGGTGTTTATGCGGTTTATGCAGGTGACGAGCGTGCTCTTGCCCGCGCCGTTGTTGCCCAGAATGCCGACGCACTCGCCGTCTGCGGCGGAAAAGCTCACGCCGCGCAGTATGTCCTCCCTGCCGTAGGAGAAGCAGATATCCTTCACTTCTATCATTTCATCCCGCCTCGCTTTATGATAAGGTAGAGGAACAGCGGCGCGCCGAGAAACGACGTGAGCGCGCCTATCGGCAGCACCGTGGGGGAGATGAGCGTGCGCGAGACGATGTCCGACACTATCAGCAGCGCCGCGCCGCACAGCGCGGAGCCGGGGATAAGAAAGCGGTAGTCATTGCCGAGAAAGCGGCGCATGATGTGCGGCGCGATGAGCCCGATGAAGCTGATGCAGCCGACAAACGCCACAGCCACGGAGGAGATGAGCGCGCACACCGCCATGCTGCACAGTATCAGCGTGTCAACCGGCACGCCGAGGCTCTTGGCGGTGCTGGTGCCGCTCTCCATGGCGTTGTAGTTCCAGCGGTTGAAGATGAAGTACACGAGCGCGGCAAACGAAAGCACCGCGATGATGGCGATGTCGCGCCAACCGGCGCGCCCGAGGCTGCCGAACGTCCAGTAAACGACCGTGGCGACCATGACGTCGTCACAGAAGTACTGGATGAGCGCAGTGCCGCCAGTGAACATGGAGCTGAGCGCCACGCCCGCGAGCACCATTGTCGCCGGGGTCACGCCGCGCAGGCGCGACACGGCGAGAATGACGACCGTCGTCGCCATGCCGCCCGCGAACGCGCACAGCGTCACGAGCGCGGGGTTCGTCACGGTCAGCGCGGAGGATGTGCCGCTCGCGTTGACCTGTATGCCCGCACCGAGGTACACGATGGCGACCGCCGCGCCGAACGATGCCCCCTGCGACACGCCGAGTGTGGACGACGAGGCGAGCGGATTTCTCAGCACGTTCTGCATCACGCACCCGCTCATCGCCAGCGCCATGCCCACAGCGGCGGCAGTCGCCAGCTTCGGCATGCGCACGTTCCATATTATCGTCTCCGTGCGCATATCGCCGCGCCGCAGCACGGCAAGCACGACCTCCCCCGCCGACAGCCCCGCCGAGCCCGCCGCAAGCGAGACGAGCGCGGCGGCAAGCGTCAGCGCCAGCATTATCAGCAGCACGAGCCACTTTTTCCATATATACCGCCCATAATCATGGCTGAGCGTTTTCAGACTGTCTCTGTTCAAATCCGTTTATTCTCCGATGGTAAGCGTTCCGTAATAGAGCCCGCCCGCCTCCATCTCGGCGAAGGTGTCCTTGCCGAGCATAAAGGTGAGTATCTTCCCGCCGATCTCCGGCATGGTCACGTCGGCAAACTGCTCCGGGTAGAGCACGATGCCCGCGTAATACGCATCCATGAGCGCATAGGTGATATTCGTGCCGCAGTTGTTGAATGACGGCATGGTGTACACCCTGCCCTCGCGCACCGCGCGCAGGGAGTCAAAAAAGCCGGGGTTGGTGTTGTATTCATCGTTGACGAGATCCATGTTGCCCGGGTCGAGGAAGATAATATCAGGGTTCCACTCGATGACCTTTTCAAGGTCGACCTCGTAATAGTTCTGATCCTCCGCCTCGTCCGCGACGTTCAGCGCGTTCACGCCGATGAACGGACCGAAGTGGGCATACGTCCCGCCGAAGCCGTGCCGCCCGGAGAACGTGACCGCCCCGGCGTATACCGTCTGCTTGTCGCTGTCGGGAATGCCGGCTGTGCGCTCGGAAAGATCCTGCTTGCACTCGTCGATGAAGTCAAGCACCGCCTCGCAGCGCTCCTGCGCGCCGACGACCTCGGCGAACACGCGCATCGCGTCGTAAAAGCTCTCGTCCACAAAGCCTCGGCTGAGATAGCGCACGCATACCACGGGAATGCCGGTCTGCGCGTAAAGCTCATCCGCCGCCTCGGCGGAGAAGCCCGCGAGGATAACATCGGGCGCGAGAGAAATTATCTCCTCGGCGTAGCCGTTGTTCGCGCCGCTGCCGCCGCCCGTGCCGACGGAGGGCAGGTCTTTTATTTCGTCGCGGCAGACGGGGTTATAATCGCGCAGCACGGTGTAATTTTCCTTGTCGTGATCCTCAGCGCCCGCCATCATGTCCACAACGTTGAGATACGCCGCCATGCGCGGCGCGCCTGAGCCGAGGCAGATGATGCTCTCCACACTGTAGGGTATCTCTGCCTCGCGCCCCCAAGTGTCGGTGACGGTGCGCGTCTCGGGCGCGGCGGCAGTCTCCTCTGCCGCAATGCCGGTATCGGAAGTCTCCGTCGGCGCGGTGGCGGCGCTGCTGCCGCAGGCGGCAAGCGCGAATATCATCGCCAGCGCGAGTATAGCCGCAATCAATTTCTTCCTCATTTTGCTTTACCTCTTTACCATTCTGGATAGAATGATAAAAGTATAGCAGATACGAGGCGGCATTTTAAGCCCCCATGGGGGATATAATTTTGCGGAATATGCTCTTTTTATCCGACGCTTGCCGTGGTATAATGTCAGCACGAAAAAAGAAAGGACACAGCCATGCCGAATGTGATAGAAATAAGCGATTTCTCCGCGCCGGAGCTGGACGTATATGCCCGCCTGACGGAAAACCAGCTCGTCAGCCGCGCGCACCCTGACGATGCGCTTTTCATCGCCGAGAGCCCCGTTGTTATCGAGCGGGCGCTGGACGCGGGGTGCGTGCCGGTGTCGTTTTTGATGGAGACGAAGCATGTGGAGGGCAAGGGGCGCGCGCTCATCGCCCGCTGCGGGGATATACCCGTGTATGCCGCGCCCTTGGAGGTGCTCACTGCGCTGACGGGGTTTCATCTCACGCGCGGTATGCTCTGCGCAATGCGCCGCCCGCGCCTTGTGCCGGCGGAGGAGCTGCTGCGCGGCATGACGCGCGTGGCGGTGCTGGAGAACGTGATGAACCCGACGAACATCGGCGCTATTTTCCGCTCGGCGGCGGCGCTGGGCATGGACGCGGTGCTGCTCACGAGCGCGGGAAGCGACCCGCTGTACCGCCGCGCCGTGCGCGTGAGCATGGGGACGGTGTTTCAGATACCGTGGACATACCTGCCGGAGGATAGACCGTGGACGGCGCTTCTGCATAAGCTCGGCTTCAAAACGGCGGCAATGGCGCTGCGTGAGGATTCGCTCAGCCTTGCAGACCCACGCCTTGCGGCGGAGGAGCGCCTCGCCGTCGTGCTCGGCACGGAGGGGGACGGGCTGGCAAGCGCGACAATTGCCGAGTGCGACTATACCGTGCGCATTCCGATGTCCCACGGGGTGGACTCCCTCAACGTCGCGGCGGCGAGCGCCGTCGCGTTCTATCAGCTGGGGAAATGCAGAAAATAAAATCACCGGCTGTCCGTTCGGACAGCCGGTGATTGGCTTGTCACATAACGCCGGAGGCTTCCTTGCTCTCGGCGATTATTTCGTTGAGCTTCTTCATCGGGCGGAAGAGCGTGATGCCTATGACGAAGAATATCACGCACATCAACAGCAGTATCAGCACGCACTTGATATATGTGCCCTGATAGAACCCGCCCACGCACTCGCGCACAAGATCCATGCCGTAGTGGAACGGCATGTAGGGGTAGAGCACCTGGAACACCTCGGGCAGGACATGGACGGGGTACGAGCCGCCGGAGCCCGCCACCTGAATGACCATGATGATGACCGACGCGGCAAGACCCACATTGTCCAGCGCGTAGGAGAAGGAGTAGTTCATCATGACGAAGTTGAACGAGATGAGCATACACCCCAGCACGAACAGCAGCGGGTTGACGCACTGTATTTTCACATAGTACAGACAGCCCAGCGAGGTGACAAGCGCCTGAAACTGACCGATGAACACGAACAGCAGCAGCCGCCCGAAATATTTCTGTATCTGCGGGACATGCTCAAACTCCGGGTAGTGGATAAGCGGCTTTATCATTGCCACCGACAGCAGCGAGCCGACGAACAGCGCCAGCATGATGTAGTACGGCGACATGGCAGAGCCGTAGTCGGCGATCTCATACACAATGACCGTGCGCATATCAACGGGGGAGACGAGGTAATCCGCCAGCCCCTCCGGGTTATTCTCCAGCACGTCCATCGCCTGACGGAACGCATCACTGTTGACCATGCGGCGCACATCGTCCGCCACGCTCTTGACGTATTCATACACCTGCTCGGAAAGGTCAATCGCCTCGTCGAGGGTGAGCTGAGAGCTGTTCATGGCGACGGCGAAGCGCTGCATCGTGTCGGCAAGGCTGACCGCGCCGTCCGCGCCCATTATCATCAGATCCTCCAGCGCCGCCATTGTATCCTGAGTTTGCAGTGCTGCGCTCTGTATCATGTCGTTCACATTCTCGTTGAGCGACAGCGTGACATCGCGGAGATCTTCGCGTATCGTTGTGGCTTGAGTGATAAAATTTTGCGAGGTCTCAGGCTTAGATAGGCTATCCATTAGATTTTCAAGATCGTCTATAATCGGGGTAAGCTGCGGGTTGTTGAAAGCTTTGAGCATATTTATATTCGCCTGAAGCATCGTCATTGTCTGGTCGTAGAATGAGCGATTGCTGCTGTAATCAGCGACAAGCTGATGTGCAGTGTCGACGTTGTTATAAGCGTCGGAAAAATACGATGCCGCAGAGGACATCTCGTTGCCCCTGTACGCGAGGGAATTGTTGCGCATATTGTATATGCAACTCGCGGCGGAGATAAGATCATCGGCATTATAGTATGACAGCGCGTAATCGTACATGAGGTATTCATAGCTTGTGTCCGCATAGGTGCTAACCGAGGCAAGCGCGATGTCCAGCGCGTTAAAGTCAGCGACTGTCTGTTCGTCGGTATAGTCGGAAATGAGGTCGTTGTACAGCGTGGCAGCGGCATCGTCCGCCACATATAGGGCGTTTGCGGCATTGGAGGAGGCATCAGCGTAGTTTTTCAGCGTTTCCAGCGTGGTGGTTGATTTTTCAATATACGTATTCGCCGTGTCGCTCGTCATGGTTGTTTCACTGTTGAGGAGCTCACGCAGCTTGTCAATATCGCTTAGCGCCGTGCTGATGCTGATAGCGGGATTTGTTATATACCCGTCAACTCCCGTGCCATCGGCAGAACAGAGGTTCGTAGTCGCATTGTCAAGATAGGGATTGACGTTCGAGGCAAGCTGAGTGTCGCCCGCCCACATACCCCAGATGTTTATCGTGTCGGCAAGATCCTGATCTATGGAATCGAGGGCTTTGATTATGTTTTGCTCGGTGATAACGGAGGAATCGTATATCGTGCCGGCGGTCACGCCCGTCTGGTGCGACACCGCGCCCCCGTCGATCATGACCTGCCCCGCGTCATCGAGCGTTATCGCCCCGACCTCGAGAAGGTTCTGCGTGTCGGCGGCAAGCGTTTTCACCGAGCGCAGCAGCTTGCACGTCGTCTCCAGCTTTTCGCAGGCATCGTCCATCTTCTTTGTCAGATTGTCGGCGACATTGTCCGAATCAATGCCGAAAGCATTGAACATGGAGCTGACGGTGTTCAGCGCGTCTGCGGTTTTTTCCACGATGGTGCTGTTTATCTGATCCTGCACGGCGGTTTTCGCCTTGTTCGTTATCTTCGGCGCTATCGCGTTTTTCTTCTCGTTTTCGTAATACTCGACCTCCGGGTGGACAAGCTCCCCGTCAAGTATGCTGAGAAAATTCTTTGTGAAGTCCTTCGGCACGATGAGCGCGGCGTAATAGTCGCCCGCGTACAGCCCGTCCATTGCCTCCTCGCGCGTGTCCACAAAGCACCAGCCCATCTGGCTGTTGCCCTTTATGCCGTCGACGACCATATCGCCGATGTTCAGCTCAAGCCCGAAAAGCTCGCTGCCCTTGTCCTCGGAGGCGACGGCGACCTTGATGTTCGACGTTGACGACGGACCGTAGGGGTCGGCGTTGGACATAATGTTGAACCATGCGTAAAGGCACGGCACAAGGCAAAGCCCTATGATGACCACGACCGGCACGACGCTCTCCGTCAGCTTCTCCATGTCGCGGCGGAATATCGCCCATATATTTTTCATATGTGCACCTCCGCGCTGTCCTCGCCATTGCCGTCCGGCGCGCCCTCGGCGCGCTCGCCTTCAACCGCAGGCGTGTTTTCGACGGTAGGTGCGCTCTCATCTGCGCCTGCGCCTTCGCCCACTGCGGCTTGGCTGCTGCCGACTGCCTCTGCGGTTTCGACGAGCTTTTCCGCACTCTCCACAAGCTTCTCCGCGTCTTCGACGAGCTTTTCCGCCTCCTCGACGGCGGCTTCGCCGTCGGGGGTGCTCTCCGCCTCGTCGCTCTCAAGACGGCGGAGAATGACATTCACGAGGGACGGACGCTCCGCTATCATTCCGCGCAGCTTTGCAAGATTTGCCTCGGCGACGGGGTCAGCCGCCGCAGGACCGAGGTCAAGCTCCGTCTGCGTGATATGCTCCAGCTTTTTTTTCAGCTCGTGGTTGAGATATTCGATGGTGATGAGATATGCCGCCAGCGCGAACATCGTCAATATCCACAGCAGCAGTATGATCGCCTTGGAGCCCTGCGTCACGAACAGCAGCACAAGGTAGAGCACGAGCACGATTATCATGCCCCACAGTCCCTTGTGTATGCGCTGCTGGTTCGCCTGATAGAGCGCTGTCACCTCGTCCATGAGGCGGTTATAAAGCTGATGGTATCTGTTGTCTGACATTGTGTGCTTCCGCCTCCTTACTTAGAACATTCCGGTTTCTTCAAGCTGCTCTTCCATAAACTCGTTCACGGCGATGAACGGCTTGCGCGCGAACAGCCCTATCAGCAGCGCCACCACCGCGAATATCAAAAGCTGCGCCAGCTTGACGACATATGTGCTGCCGTATACGCCGCATATGCACTCGCGCATCGCGTCGATGGCATACGGGAACGGGAAGAAGCGGTATATCTTCCGAAAAATCTCCGGCAGGAGCTCTATGGGGAACGTGCCGCTCGACCCCGCGATCTGCAGAACCATCACCACGACGACGACAGCCTTGCCCACGTCGCCGAAGGAGACGGCGAGCGAGTAGATAAGCAGACTGAACGTGAAGCTTGTCACCGCGCCGCACACGAACAGCAGAACGGGGTGCAGGCATTGTATTTTCAGTATCAGCAGGTCACCGAGTAAAATGATGACGGTCTGCACCTGGCTGAGCACGAAGAACAGCAGGTATCGCCCGAAATACAGCTCATGCGGCTTCGGGTCGATGAGCCCATCGCGCCGCGCCTGAACCTTGAATATGGAGCCGAGCATAACGCCGCCCACCCATATCGACAGCACCGTGTAGAACGGAGTCATTGCCGAGCCGTAGTTTGCAATGGGATAGACGGGGGTGACGGTCGTCTGCACGACCTGAGAGAAATACTCGCCGTATACCACGGGGCTGCCGCCGAGTATCTCAATGACGGCTTGGATATACTCCTCCCCGTCGAGAGTTTCCAGCTTGTTCAGGGCGCTGCGGAGAGAGTTCTTCGTGCGCTCTCCGGCAGGCTTGAGGATATCGATCACATCCGTGCCGGATTTTTTGACCTGTGCCGCCGCCTGCTTGAGCACCGCCGCATCATCCGCCAGTATTCCCGCGCTCTCCATCATATCTGCTACCTCAAGGAAGGTTGCGGACAGCTCACGCCCGATGTCCTCCACGCAGGGAATGAAAGAATTGTTCAGTTCGATAAGTGTTTCCAGCGATGAACTGGCGTTTTCCACCGTGCCGGTCAAAATCTTCTGATTGGCGAGCATGTAGAACCACTTGCTTGTTTCGTTCGCGGCTTGAGCTACGTAATACGCTGTGGTGCCTTCCTGTGCGTAAGATAACGAGCTAGCGATGGCAGCCAGACTTGCCGCACAGTCATTGGCAATCTGTTGTGCGGTCGCGATGGAGCCGTCGGAGCTGTTGCTGTCTTGAAGTATCTGCAAGACCTCCTGAAGCTTTGCATTTATCTCGTTTATGTCCATGTTTATCTGCGCGACGGTCGCATTGACATCTGCCGCAGTGGGCATGGATTCCTGAAGCTGCATGAGCGTCTCATCCAACTGCTGAGTGTCGAGGGAGTTTGCACCGATGCCGGCGGTCGCAGTGGAGAAAGCTTTCATCGTTTTGTCGGCAGCCTCCAGCGTGTTTATCGCCTGCTTTATAATGCCGTGGAACGTGCCGGACGGGTCGTCAGACTCAATGTCCTTGGATATCTTGTTTGCCGACTCCATAACGGTGTTTATGACGACTTCCAGATACGCCTCGTTTATTGATTTCTTCACGCTCTCGGCGGCGGTGTCGGTTATCTTTGTGGCGACGGCGTTCTTCTTCGCATTTTCATAGTATGTAATGCTGGGCTTACCCGTCCACTCCGTGAGCATATTGAACATATTATAGGTGAAGTCCTCGTCAATGACGACGGCGGCGTAGTATTCGCCGGAGTACACCCCGCTGACCGCTGCCTCCTCGCTGTCGAGGAAGATCCAGTTGATGCTCGTCGCCTCGCGGAGATTGTCGAGCACCTCGTCGCCCTTGTTCGTGACTGTGCCGTCCTCATCGACATAGCCCTTGTCCATGGAGGCGAGGGCGATGGAGATGTTGCCGGTGTTGCCGTAAGGATCCCAGTTGGAGTATATGTTCAGCCAAGCATAGAGACTGGGCAGCAGGCATATTGCCAGCGCCACAACCAGGGCAAAGAAGTGTTGGCTGAGCGTTTTCAAGTCGTATTTAAAGACAGCGAGTATGTTCCGCATAATTCCTCCGTACGCCATGAGCAGATGTGCACATAATAATACGCATACTATTATATAGCTAAAGCTAAGAAAAGTCTATAAAGAATAGCGTTCAAAACGGACAAATCGACCGATTTGTCCGAAAATCCCGCCTCAATTTTGGTTGATGTTTGCTATTATAACTATCCCGCCCCATGTCGGGGCGGGATAGAATACGGGTAAATCAGCCCTCGTTCCATGCGCGGATCTCGCCGCGCAGCCAGTCTGTCCATTCGGCGATGCCCTCGCCGGTGCGGGCGGAGATGGGGATGATCTTTATGTTCGGGTTGAGACGGCGCACGTACTTCTTGCACGCCTCAAGGTTGAAGTCAAAGTACGGCATCACGTCGATTTTGTTTATGAGCAGCACGTCGCAGACGGAGAACATCAGCGGGTATTTGAGGGGCTTGTCGTCGCCCTCCGGGACGGAGAGTATCATTGCGTTTTTGGAGCTGCCCGTGTCGAACTCCGCCGGGCAGACGAGGTTGCCGACGTTTTCAAGAATGGCAAGATCCACATCATCCACGCCGAGCCCCTCAAGCCCCTGACGGGTCATGCCCGCGTCGAGGTGGCACATGCCGCCCGTGTGAAGCTGTATGACCTTTGCGCCGGTCTTTTCTATCGCGGCGGCGTCAACGTCGCTGTCTATATCCGCCTCCATAACGCCGATGCGAAATTCGTCGCGCAGCGCGGCGATGGTCGCTTTCAGCGTCGTGGTCTTGCCGGAGCCGGGGGAGCTCATAAGATTGAGCAGGAATGTCCTGTCGCGCTTGAGCTCCTTGCGCAGAATGTCCGCCTCGCGGTCGTTGTTTTCAAAAACGCTCTTTTTTATTTCAAGAACTCTGAATCCTTCCATAGGTGCATACCTCACAGTATAGTTTAATACGCCGCTATTATATCACTGTTTTTCAAGCTTTGCAATCACTGCGCGAGAAAGGCGAGTCTCGCGCGCATATTCTGCTCAAAATCCGCGCGGTTCACGGCAAAATCGCTGTCGGCGGGCGGCATGGCGATGACTTCGCCCGTGTCGAGCGCGATGAGCGCGCTCCAAAGCGCGTCATGCGTGATGAGTGAGCCGCTCTGCGCCGGGATAAGCTGCGCCTGCAGCGCGAGGCGCATATCGCGGTTGGAGGAGAACAGCCACGCGAGGAACGACGAAATGTCCCCCGTGCTGCGGCTGCCGCGCGCCACCACGGCAAGCCCCCACGCGCAGCCCAGCGCGCCCTCGCCGCTCTCCGCCGACAGCGGCGGCACGGGCAGAATCTCAACACTGCGCCCAAGCTTTTTCGGCAGTGCGGCAGAGCCAGCTATCGCGCAGCCCAGCTCGCCCGCACTGACGGCGGAGAGCGCATCCCCGTCCGACAGCAAGAGCGCGCCGGTGTAGGCGTTCTCGGCGAGAAGATTATATATGCGCTTGTACACCTCGCTTGAGCGCGCGGCGGAATCCGCGCCGAACTCTTCCCCCTCGCGCAGATACTCAGTGAAGAAGAGCGCGGCATAGTCCGCCACGGCATAAAAGGGCTTGCCCTCGGCGGCGGAATATTCCGCTGCCGCCGCGCTCAGCGCCTCCAGCGTGGAAATATCCCGCCCGTCGGTCACTGCCGTGTTCACGAAGAGCACCTGAACCTCCGACCCGACGGGGAAGAAGCTTGTGCCGATGCTCTCGCTGCGGCTGGAGAGCGCGCGGGGATAGTCCGGCGCGCCGTCGCCCAGCGCGGCGGAGATGTCCGTGAGCTTGCCGCGCGCGTGCATATCGAACGCGCGGTAGTGCGAGCAGAGCACAAGGTCGGGCGCGCCGCTGTCGAACGCCGCCGCCAGCGCGTCCTCATCGGCAAAGGGGACGCACTGCACCGGAAGAGACGAGCGGGATATGCTCTTGTTATAGCCTGCCGCGAGGGACACAAATTCATCCGACATTGTGCCGCCCTCGACGTACCACACCGTTATCGCGCCGCGCGAATCGTCCGGGCGCGACACGGCGAAAGCGTATATCCCGCCGACAATCGCCAGCGCCGCCAGCACAGCCAGCAGATTGCGTATTTTCATAGTCCGCTCCAAAATTCGAGTTTACAGTACATATTATACTATTATTCGCGCCGCTTGGCAAGCTTGACAAATGTGATATAGTATAGGGCAGAAAAAGGTCACGGAGGGAAAAGGCATGAAATATAAAGCGGTATTGTACGATATGGACGGCACGGTGCTCGACACGCTCGCCGACCTTACGGACGCGGTGAACGCCGCCCTGCGGCGCTTCGGCCTGCCGGGGCAGCCCGCCGTGCGCGTGCGCGCAGCCCTCGGCAACGGTGCGCGGCGGCTGATAACGGCTTGCCTGCCGGAGAACACCGACGAGGCGACGGCGGAGGCGGTGCTCGCGTTTTATAAGCCGTATTATGACGCGCACTGCCGCGAAAAGACCGCGCCCTATCCCGGCATTCTCCCGCTCATGCAGCGTCTGTGCGGCGCGGGCGTGAAGCAGGCGGTCGTGTCCAACAAGCCGGACAGCGCGGTGAAGGAGCTGGCGGAGCTTTTCTTCGGCGGGCTTATCACCTCCGCCGTCGGCGAGAGCGAGACGGTGCGCCTCAAGCCCTGCCCGGACGCGGTGCTCGCCGCCGCGCGGCTCATGGGCGTGGAGAAGAACGAGTGCGTCTATGTCGGCGATTCCGAGGTGGACATTGCGACCGCGCGCAACGCCGGAATGGACTGCGTCTCCGTGGCATGGGGCTTCCGCGACGAGGACATGCTGCGCGCCTCCGGCGCGTCGCTCATCGTCCGCTCCGCCGATGAGCTCTACGAGGCGCTGAAGTGAAGAGGTAAAATAGAACATATAGAACGAAAAAATCACCGCCGTGGTTTCACAGCGGTGATTTTTTTATCTGCGCCCAGCGGCGCGGGTATTTTTCCGGCGTGGGGCGCTGCTTCTCGATGATGACGAGCGAGTGCACCGCGTCCGTCCCCGGCACGGTATAGCTCACGATGGGGGCGAGCCGCCCGCCGAGCACGGAGACGGCGCGCGCCGCCTCGTTCACCTCGCCGCTGCAATCCGGACCCTTCATCGCGATGAATTTCCCGCCGACGCGCACGAACGGCAGGCACAGCTCACACAGAAGCTCCAGCCGTGCCACGGCGCGCGCCACGGCAAAGTCATAGCCCTCGCGCCGCTCCCGCGCGGCTTCCTCCGCACGCGCGTGGACGCACTCTACATCGTCAAAGCCGAGGCGCACGCAGGTATCGCACAGAAAGCCCACGCGCTTGTCGAGACTGTCCAGCAGCGTCAGCGCCATGTCCGGCTGCGCAATCTTCAGCGCAAGCCCCGGAAAGCCCGCACCCGTGCCCACGTCGATGACGCGCGCGCCGCGCATATCCGAGACAGTGAGTATGGCGGCGGAGTCGAGAAAGTGCAGCCGCGCGCTCTCGTTCTCGCCGGTTATGGCGGTGAGATTCATCACCCGGTTCATCTCCGTCAGACGCTCGTAATATGTCCTGTACCGCGCTGCCGCCGCGCCGTCCGGCGTGACGCCCAGCTCGGCAAAGCCGGCTTGCAGTATATCTTCCAGCATAAAAATTAAACCCTATTTATAAAATTCGTGGTTGCCGATGGCAGTCACGTATGTGCGGTTTTCGCGAAACCAGTAGTTGCCGTTGTTTGCGGGATTGACGTAATATGTGCTCTTGCCGACGGTGTTGTACCCCTCAAGCACGAGGTAGGTGGCGATATAATACAGCTCCGGCGGCTTGCCGTGCATAGAGCCGGTGGCGGCGGGGGTGAACTGCACGACGGTGTCCGTGTCGTAGAGCACCTCAAAAATAGTGTCGGGGAATTTATTGCTCTCCACGCGGTTGAGCACGACGGATATTACGCCCATTATCCCCGCCAGCGGCTCGTCAAGCGCCTCAACGTAGGCGACGTGCGGCAGCCAGTACAGCTCGTCCGCGGAGAAGTGTGTGGAGTAATAGTCCTCACTGCCGCTTATCATGCGCACCTGCGAGGTGGATATTTCCACCGTGCCCGCGTCCGTCAGCTCACACGTGAGCGAGAATATGCGCCCTATCGCATCGAGCGGGAGATACACGTCCTGCCCGCAGGTGATGTAACCCTGCGGAAGATAGATATAACGGAAGTTCGCCTCGGCATAGCCCGCATTGCGCTCGGCTGAGAGCTCCAGTCCGGGGGCGGAGGCGGTGAAGCCGCTGTCCGTCACCTGCGTGCGTATATCCACGCTGTACATCTCGCCGATGTCGGAAAGGGCAATGTAGGCTGTGCCGCTTTTGATGAACGCGCGCCCGGACAAAAGCCCGCTGATGTATACCCGTGCGTCCTCAAGCTCCGGGCGCTCGCGCGCGGGCGCGGCGGTGCTCTCCGGGGCGGCGGCATCGTCTGCCGCTGCCATAGGGCAGAGGGCGGCGAGCATGAGCGCGGCGCATAACAGCGCGCACGCACCGCAGCGGTAAATGCGCCTCACTGCTCCTCCTTTATCTGCCGCAGAGCCTTGGCGAGCTGATCGGGACAGGAGGTGGCTTTGAAGCCGCAGTGTATGCCCTCCAGACGGGCAATGACCTCATCCACGTCCATGCCCTCCACGAGCTTGGCGATGCCCTGCAAATTGCCGCTGCACCCGCCGAACACTTTCAGCCCCGTGACCTTGCCGCCGTCGATGTCGATCTCCATCTGCTGCGAGCATACGCCGCGCGGCTTGTATGTATATTTCATAAAGAACACTCCCTGCATAATGTATATGTCCAGTTTATCACGCGCGGCGGTATTTTGCAATGGTCATAATCGCGCGGCGCAGCACATAGTATCAAGGGAGCAAAAGAACGACAAGGGGGAAAGAGCCGATGCGCGCGATAAGAAGCATTTCCGCCGCGCTTGCGATGGCGCTGAGCATGTACATTCTCTCCGCCTCGCCGCTGTACACGTATGCCGAGCGCCGCGCGCGGCAGAGCATAGAGGCGGGACGCATGAAAAACGTGACCGTAACGGCGGCGGACATTGTGACGGCGGAGAACGCCGCGCCCGCGCCGACAGCCGCGCCGCAGGAGAGCACGCCTGCGCCGACAGCCGCGCCCATTGCGGCATATATCACGGACACGGCGGACGGCGGCGAGGCGGTGGAGACTGTCACGATAACGAAAACGCCGGACGGGCGGGAGGGGATATTGGAGACGACGATAGAGGGCGGGCTTGCCATAAAAAATCAGACCGGGTACAAGACCGACATCGGGCAGCTGCTCCTTGCCGGACCTGCGTTTCGCTTCCCGTCGGAGGGCGCGCAGATACTCATTATCCACACGCATTCCAGCGAGGCGTATACCCCCGCTGGGCTTGATAAATACGAGGCGAGCGACGAGGCGCGCACCGAGGACACGCAGTACAACATCGTCCGCGTCGGCGACGAGCTGGCGGCGGTGCTGGAGGGCGCGGGGCTGCACGTCATACACGACAGGGAGATATACGATTACCCCAGCTATACCGGCTCATACACGCGCTCGGCACAGGCGATCGCCAACTGGCTGGCGGACTACCCGAGTATACGCATGGTTATTGACGTGCACCGCGACGCGCTCGGCGAGAACGGCACGGTGTACAAGACCATGGCGGAGGAGGACGGCGTGTGCGCAAGTCAGGTGATGATGCTCATCGGCACGGACGAGAGCGGGCTTGCCCACAGCGGCTGGCGGGATAACCTCGCCCTCGCGGTGTATTTGCAGCAGGCGGTCAGCACCGCGCACCCCACGCTTATGCGCCCGGTGCAGCTCGTCCCCCAGCGGTATAACCAGCATCTCACGCCCGGCTCGATGATATTGGAGGTCGGCAGCAGCGGCAACACCTTGCAGGAAGCCCTCGCCGCCGTGCGCCTTTTCGGCGCGAGCGCCGCCCCGGCTTTGCTTGCCCTCGTCGAGCAGCCCGCCGACGAATAATTTATAAAAACCCCCTTTACAAATCCAAAGGTATGTGTTATATTTATTTCAGTAATAAGAATTATTACTGATTTATGAACAGGCGGTCTGAGATGGAAGCAAAGCGAAACAACAGCAAAAAGCGGCAGGCTATATATGACTACCTCTGCTCCGTGACGGATCACCCCACGGCGGAGATGGTGTATGCCGCCCTCAAGCCGGACATTCCGGAGCTGAGCCTCGGCACGGTGTACCGCAATCTTGCGGTGCTGACGGAGGAGGGGCAGATCATCTCCGTGGGCAAGGTGGACGGGCAGGAGCGCTATGACGCGCGTACCGAGCCGCATGCGCACTTTGTCTGCCGCGGCTGCCGCAGCGTGCTGGATGTGTTTCTGCCGGATGTGGTGAGCGCGCTGTACGGCGAGGTTGACGCCCGCTTGGGCTATCTCACCGAGGGGCACACGCTCACGCTGCACGGGCTGTGCGCCCGCTGCCGCGAAAAATAATTTTTGTTTATTGCGCTTGCGCGATAAAGATAGATGGAAACAACAAAAATCAACAATACTTATGAGGAGGAAATTATTATGAAGAAATGGGTCTGCCCGGTCTGCGGTTATGTTCACGAGGGAGATACGCCCCCGGAGTTTTGCCCCCAGTGCCGTGTTCCCGGCTCAAAGTTTATCGAGCAGAAGGAGGAGATGAGCTGGGCGGCGGAGCATATCGTCGGCGTGGGCAAGCAGTTCGGCGCTGATGTGCCGGAGGATGTGCGCAAGGAGATCATCGAGGGGCTTCGCGCCAACTTCACGGGCGAGTGCACCGAGGTCGGCATGTATCTTGCGATGGCGCGCGTGGCGCACCGCGAGGGTTATCCCGAAATCGGCATGTACTGGGAGAAGGCGGGACTTGAGGAGGCGGAGCATGCCGCAAAGTTTGCCGAGCTTCTGGGCGAGGTCGTCACCGACAGCACGAAGAAAAACCTTGAAATGCGTGTCGAAGCGGAGAACGGCGCAACCCTCGGCAAGACCGACCTTGCAAAGCTCTGCAAGAAATACAATCTCGACGCGCTGCATGACACCATCCACGAGATGGCGCGCGACGAGGCGCGCCACGGCAAGGCTTTCGCCGGTCTGCTGAAGAGATACTTCTGATTTTTGGTATAATACAGGAG